>JBJEVW010000018.1:0-24436 GCA_051884735.1 Kiritimatiellia bacterium
TCAGGCAAAATTGAAATCCTGGAATAAATGATTCCGGATTTTTCCGGGATAAGGGAATTTTGATTATGGTGTTGCGGAAAGGGGATTGCGAATGCTACAATTCGGGCGATTCGGGACGTTCCCGCATCGACAAAAAGATAAGGAGTTTTAGTTTACCATGTCTCTGATTATCCCTGAGGTTCAATTTGATTATTTGGATGAAGGTGCGCGCCGTTTTCTGGAAGCCCTCCGGTCGGACAGCACAACCGAGCGTTGGGTGATTGTCCACGCGCCGAAGTTTCCGAATGCACCGATGCCGATTCCCGGTGTGGAGATCAATGTCATTGTCGATCCCACTTCGGCGGTTCTCATGACGCTTTGCGTTCCGCAGCAGAAAATCGAGTATCGTGCGGGAAGCGGCTGGGTTTTGGGCGGCATTGCGGTCGATCCGTATGAGCAGGCGGCGGATTTGGAGAATGCGTTGCGCCGCTATCTTGAGGAGGGCGGCATCCATCTTTCCCGGACGCCGATCGGCCGTGCGGTCGTTTTCACGAATGCGGCCCCTCCGGCGGGTGCGCCCTGCCCGGATCCGACCTTCAATGTCAACGATTTGGCGACGGCCCGCGATTTCATGACGAAGGTCGTCGATACGATTCGCGCCACGCGCGTAGCGCCATCGGCGGATGTCGGCCGCGGGGCCTGGCCCGATTACCGGCTCTCGGCGGAGAATGCAATCATGATCATGGCGCGGCTCATCAGCGCAACGAAGTAGGTTTCGTCCGCCATTCGATCGATACCACAAACAAAGGCATTGGCGCGCATTTGCGCCAGTGCCTTTGTTGCTTTTCCGGTACCGGAAGAAATCGCGTTCTGCGGGCGCTCGAATCAACGGGCGCGGAAGATGGGCTAAAACCGGATAAAGACGGCCGGTTTTGCGATGTTGGGGAGCCGGGCGAGAAGAAGTCCGCTTTCCTCCATCCAGGAGAATGGGAGTTCGGAGCCGTTGCACAACAGTTTGGAAGGCCTGTCCATGAACGCGGCGGCGAATTCGCCGGGTCCGGCGAGTTGTACGGAAACACCGCCGTTCTTTTCTTCGATGGAAAGAACGGATGCGGCGGCGGCGAAGACAGAAACGATGCCGAGAATCGCGTAGGTATCGTGAAGGACGGGGGCGAAGGTCACCACTTCGAAGCGGGCGTTTCCGGTGCGGATGCGGATGGCGTCGCGGCGATCCACGAGGTTGAGTTCGCGTCTGTTATGGGTCCAGACGGCATAGCGGCGCGCATTTGCGGCGGGGATGCCGTCGGCGGAGACGAGCGCTTGCGCGCCGCCGTTGGGGAATGCGGGGGATTCGGGATGGAGATCGAAGACGGCGGCGGTTCCGGACTGGAGCGGCGGGAAGGAATTGAGGAGGACGAACGCCTCCGGAGGGGACGCAGGAGAATCGGGGCGTCCCGGTTGTCCGGTGGCTCCGGGAGTCCGGAACGGGAATGCGGGGAAGGCGGGCGCGGGGAAAAGCGGGACGGATCCATCCGGAAATGCGAGACGCGCCAACAAGGGAAGCGAAGCGGTATCGGGGCGGTCTGCGAAGAAGACCGGGCTTCCGGAAATCGCGAGAGCCGCTGCGGCGTATTCTCCGAACGGGGCGGACGTGCAAAGAGGCTCCCAGGCGGGGCAGAAGAATTGTCCCCACCAGAGCGAGGCGAGTGCGCGCGTTTGGATTTGTTCGCCGATGGGGAGGAATGGATCGACCGGGAAAGTCGCCAGAGCGGTATGCCGGCAGAAGTACGGCAAGGGGGGCACGAGTCCGGAGAGCATGCCATTGGAGGCAAAAACATGCCGAAGGTCTTCCTCTGCGGCGGAGAGGAGCGTTTGCGCGAATGAGACGAGACCGCCCCGCGAAGCGGCGAGTCCGGGGATTTGTTCGAGCCCTTCGAGGGCGACAGCATCGACGTCGTTCTTCCGGAGCGTTTTGGCGGCATTGGCGCGAAAGCGCCGGAGGGCGGCGTTGGTGGGGAGTTGCACGCTAGACGGCGCGGGAGAAGACGGCTCGTCGCACTGGTAGAAATCGGGATTGAGCGGTGGCGGGGTCGGCCTTGGCTTGTAGGAAGCGAGAGGGAGCGGTGCGATTCCGGCGGGCGAGCCGAGCACGTGTTGGCGGGCGAGAACCGACTGGAAGCCGAGGGAGCGCGCCTTGGCGCAGAGGGGCGCAAATCCGTCTGGGAATAGAGTTTGCGAAGGGGAGAGGGAACGGAGCAGGCGTTCGCCGAAGATGCTTTGCGTATCTTCCCAAAGAGAATCGATGGCCAGCGTACCGGCAGGGAGTTTGCGGGAAGCGTAATCGGAGAGCGCCTGTTCCAGGGCGACGGCATTGTCTCCGGATGCTTTGGAAGACCAGATCAGGGTTCGGGCGAATGGCGGAAGGGGTTTGCGGTTGCGGAGTCTCAGACGCGGGAAGATATGGGAAAGAGACAAGGCGGCATCGGCGCAGAGGCGGTTTGGCTTGGTGCCGACGGCGAGGAGAATCGAGGCTTGCGGGGGTGTCGGCTCCGAAGGCGAGGCCGTATCGAGGCGGAGGAAGAGGGAGCCGTTCTTGCCGGAAAGCAAACGGGAGGCGGCGGTATCGGCCGGAAGCGGCGCGAGCAAAAGAAGCTGCCCATCGGTCCGCAGAACGAGCGCAAAAGAAAAGACAAGATGACCGGGAAGATCGTGGATGCTACCGCTCCAGAACCGGAGATAGCCTTTTGGTGTCTGGCAGAGGGCGGCAATTTGGTCGGCATCGACGGCTTTTCCGAGGGGGATATCCATCCAATGCAGCCTTTGCGGATTGGCGGGAACATGCAAAAGGAAGGCGTCCTCCCGTTCTTCGCACGAGGCATTGGCGGGGAGTTGTTCCAGCAGGGAAAGACGATCCCATTGAAGGACTTGTCGATGGATACGGATTTTGCTCATTGAGGCAAGTGTAGCAAAAACCGGGAAGCTCTGCCCGGATCAGTAGAGACGATCCCAAAGAAAGACAAAGACGTCTTTTTGAGCAAGAAAGAGTTCCCGCCAAAAAGAAGAAAAGCGGATCGGAGAAAAAGCCGCGAGCGCCATGCAAAGCAGGAGCAAGTTCAGGGCGAGCAGAAAGAGGGTCGAAAAGAACGAACCGTAGGCGTCAAGGTCGGATTGGTATTGCAGGATTGCATTCAGCGTATAGCAAGCGTGGAAAGCCCAGAAGAATCCAAAGACACCGGCCAAGAAAGAGCCGAGGGACGTATTGACGACGGGATGGAAGCAAGAGAGGATGGCCACGAAGAGCAGAAAGAGGATGGCCGGAATCGGGAAGAAATAAGGAGCAAGCAAGCCCAGGAGAGTGGTTTCCGAGACGCGGACGGAGCCGGATTCATCGGCGACTTTGAAATGGGAGACCTTTGCGCCGGCAAGGAGGCCGAAAAGGGCGTGCGTCAGTTCGTGTATCCAGATGTAGATTTTGGGCGGAATGTGAAAAGCGAGAAAGAAGACGGTAAAAAGGATTGCGCCGATGATGAACGAGCCGACGGGGGCGGAAAGGGAGAGAACGGGGATTGCCTTTGACGGAAAATCTTTGGCAACGACGAAAAGAAAGCGGAGGAATCCGGCATTGACGGGGATAAGCGCGAACCCCAGAAAAAACAGACTCCAGAGCAAAAAGCGGGAAGGGCCGGCGTGTTTTTTGGACGATGGTTTCTTCATGGCATTTTTTTTGTTGACCGAACCGTGACTTTACACTATCCTTTTGTGCTTATAACCATCCAAGATTCCACTTTAGGAGTTTTTATGCCCATATCCGATACTGAAAAAGCCCGTCACAAGAGTGCCAAGAAGCGTGATGCGATTTCCAAGCAGCGCCGTCTTTACAACCAAGCCAACAAGAGCCGTCTTCACACGGCCGATCGTACATTCCGCGAAGTTGTTGCGGCTGGCGATGAGGCGAAGTTCGAGGAAGCGTTCCGTACGTTTTCTTCCGAGGTTGACAAGGCTGCCCACAAGGGTGCTATCACGAAGAATGGTGCTGCCCGCCGGAAGTCTCGTGCTGCTGCCTTGATTTCGAAGAAGGCCTAACGGCGAACCGGTTGACCGGCCACAACAAAAGGAGCTGACTCTGTTGATTCGGCTCCTCTTTTTTTGTTGTCTTTTTCCACTGATGTTGCGGTGCATTGCGCATTGATGGAAAAAGGCATTTTTTTGACGCTTGCCGGATTGTCCGGAGAGAGGAAGACGCGGCGGATGGTTTTGCGTTTCCGGCAGAAGGAGGGAACGGAAATCGGGCGATGGATTACCACGCGCCGGCGCAGGCGTCTACGATGGACTCGGCCAGATCCTTCGCAACTTCGGGCAGGCAGCGCAGTTTGAACGCGAGCGATTGGGAGCCGCCCTCGAAGGTTTCGTCGCCTCTGAGATTGGTCTTTTCGAAGAGCACCTTTTCGGGCTCGCCATTCCAGCCGATTTTCACGAAACGAACTTTGGCGGTGAGATACATCCGGTAGCGATTCGGGTGTTGGGTATCGTTGTTGGTGTAGGAAACGGCCTCCTGCTCGTATCCGGTGATGATGACATCGAGGCGGGTGGCGGCTTCCTGTTCGGGGACGATTTTCAGCGTTCCTTCGCGGCGGATTTCCTTGTTCAGTTCGCGGGTCAAATGACGGGCGGCTTCCGGCTGGTTGGATTCGTTGAGGACGGTCGGGACGTAGACGGCGCAGAGATCCGGCGAGAGGGTAGTGCCGAGGCGATAGTCCATTGCACAGCCTGCGAGCAAGAGAGAGACGGCGGCAAGAACAATTGACGAACAGTGTTTTTTCATAGGGGAAAGCGGATTGAGCCGGGTTGGGCGAAAGGGACGAGAAAATCCAGCCGTGGGGAAAATTGCACGATAGGGAAATAGTAGCGATTTTATTCCGGTTGGGCAACGGCATCCAGGCTACTTTCAAGGACGGGAACCGCGAAGGCGATGCCACGGCCCTTTTGGGAGATTCCGGCCGCCTGGCAGACAGCGTCGAAAACGGTGCGATGGAGATTCTCGGGAATGAGGATATAGATCACCTCTTTCGAAGCATCGACATTCAAGGAGTGGAAAAAGGAGTAGGTCAGCTCTCCGCCTCCCCGGCCGTAGACGATGGTAGCGCCTTTCGCACCCGCCTGGACGGCGGCCTTGCAGACGGGATTGGATTTTCCGCGTTCGACGATGCAGATGATGAGTTCGTTTTTCATCGCAAAAGAGAAAGAAAGGAGAGTGACTTTAGGAAAGGAGGCGCGAGATTGTCGCCGCGAGCCGGAACAGATGCGGAGCGGCGAGGACGCTGACGGCGGAGCCGAGGCAGGAGAGGCCTACGAGACCGAAGCCGACGCGCATCGGATCAAGTCCGAGAGCGGCGGCGAGGCCGAGCGCGATAGCGGCGTTGATAGGGATATTGACGGGGCCGGTGGTAGCGGCGGCGCAGTCGAATGCCACGGAAGCGAAGATATCGTTGGAGACGAGAATCAAGACGATCAAGAGGACGAGGAACGGAAGCACGAACGGCATCATCGGCTTATCGTAGATTACCTTGGCGATTCCGCAGAGCATCCCGATGCCGGATCCAATGGCCGTCGCATAGACCAGGATTTTGGAAGAGATGGTTCCGACGGTTGCCTCCTCGACCTGTTGAGAGACGGGCTTCAAGGCAGGTTCGACCAGTGTGGCGCAGAATCCGATTGCGAAAGCGATCGACAGAATGAGCCAGATATGCCGGCGAAGGAGAATCAGACCGTGACCGACATCCAGCGCCATTGGTTGCAGGCACATATTGATACCCTTTTGGAGGCAAAAGAGGCCGACCAGCACCAGCAATGCGCCGATGCACGTGTTTTTGGGGGAATCGAACGGCGAGCGGAGGGCGAGTTTGAGGACGACGAGGACGAGGACAAACGGAGCGACCGAACGCAGAATCGTGAAAAAGTCGCCAAGAAGGGTACGAAGCATTTGTGAGAGAGGCGTAAACTGCATTCCGGAGGGGAAAATAGTTTTGAAATCGGCGAAGCGGCGATCAAGTATAGCGCAAGACCTCGTCGACGGTTGTCGTACCATCGAGGATATTGCGGATTCCGTCCTCGCGCATTGTCCGCATGCCGAGTTCGCGGGCTTTTTCGCGGATGGTCAGCGTCGGCTTGCGTTCCGTGATCATGACGCGAATGGGATCCGTGACGCGCAAGTATTCGTAGAGGCCCTTTCTGCCCTTGTAACCGGATTTGTTGCATTGGTCGCAACCGGCGCCGAAATAGAACGGCTGTCCACCGGTTTGCTCGCGGGTCAAGCCGAGGCGTTTAAGCGTATCGTCGGTGGGGTCGTATGCGGTTTTGCAGTTTCGGCAGCATTTGCGGAGGAGGCGCTGTCCGATAACGGCATTCAAGGTAGAGGCGATGAGGTAGGGGGCGACGTCCATATCGATCAGACGGGTGACGGCGCCGGCGGCATCGTTGGTGTGGAGGGTCGAGAAGACCAAGTGGCCGGTCAGGGAGGCCTGGACGGCGATTTGGGCCGTTTCGAGGTCGCGGATTTCGCCGACCATGATTACGTCCGGGTCTTGACGGAGGAAGGCGCGAAGAACGAGCGGGAAGGTATTGCCTTGAAGCGGGTTGATGGGAACCTGGACGAGGCCGTCGATATCGTATTCGACAGGCTCTTCGGCGGTGAGGATTTTCGTTCCTTCCTTGTTGATCCGGCGGAGGCAGGAGTAGAGCGTCGTCGTCTTACCGGAACCGGTCGGGCCGGTCACGACGATGATGCCGTTGGGCTTGGAAATATCTTCGCCGATATTGTTGTAGACGTCTTCCGGCATTCCGAGGTTTTCGAGGTCGAGCGACACGACGGAGCGGTCGAGAACACGAAGCACGACGGATTCGCCGAATTGCGTCGGCAGGCACGAGACACGGAGATCGATTTGACGGCCATTGACGGGCAGTTGGATACGGCCGTCTTGCGGGAGGCGGCGTTCGGCGATGTTCAGACCGGCCATCACCTTGATGCGGGAGATGACGGGCGTTGCGAGGGATTTGGGTGGAGGCGTCATCTCGTAGAGGGCGCCATCGACGCGGTAGCGGATCCGGAATTCCTTTTCGAACGGTTCGAAGTGGATATCGGAAGCGCGGGCTTGAACGGCCTGGAGGAGGACCAGTTGGACGAAACGGACAACGGGGGCGGAGGAAGCCGCATTCTCGAGTTCCTTTTCGTCCATGTCCTCGGAGAACGACGTCGATGTCGTTTCGAAGTCCGTGAGGGAGACGTAGTTGTCGACGGCGGAGTCGGTGCCGCCGTAGTAGCGGGAAATGCAATCCAGGACTTCGGATTTGCGGGCCAGCACGAACGAGACCTCTTCCTTTCCGATGACGAACCGCAGTTCATCGCTCATGATGGGGGAGAGGAGCGTGTAGGTGGCGAGGGTGACGGACGTCGGGGTTGTCTCGATCGGGACGACGCCGTACATCCGTGCGGTTGTCCCCTGGATGGTGGAGAGGATTTCCCGCGGGATATCGATGCCGGAGAGCGACTTGGCCTCGCAGCCGTTGTTTGCGGCGAGGGCCGAAAGCATTTCGTCTTCGGAAAGGTAGTTGCCGTCTACGATGATATCGCGTGTTTCTTTGCCGGTGCGCTCTTTTTCTTCGAGGATTGCCTCGCAGGTATCTTCATCGAGATAGCCGGAGGAATTGAGCGTATCGAGGACGGGATCGACGGCGAGGTTGTTTTTCTGGGTGTCGTCCATAAGCGTGCGGAAACGGGAGCCGCGGGAAGGAAGTTCGGGAAAAAAAGGGGGGGGAAAGAGCGTTTTGGGCGGCGGGGGGATTATTCGCCGGTCAATTCGCGGAGTTTTTGGACTTGCGTATCCGGATCGCGGGATTTCGAGATGAATTCCTCGTAGGAGATGATGCCGGATGTGTAGAGCGACAGGAGGTGAGAGTCGAGCGTCTGCATACCGAACTTGGCGCCGGTCTGGATATCCGAAATGATCCGGTGCGTATTACCGTCGCGGATCATGGAGGCAATGGAGGGGGTGTTCACCATGATTTCGAAAGCGCCCACGCGGCCGGGGCGGTCGATGCGCGGAATCAAGAGCTGCGAAATGACGGCAACGAGACCGACGGAGAGTTGCATGCGCACCTGGCCTTGTTGGTCGGTCGGGAACGAACCGACGATACGGTCGACGGTTGAAGCGGCGCCGGTCGTATGCAAGGTACCGAAGACGAGGTGTCCGGTTTCGGCGGCTGTAATGGCGGCGCCCATGGTTTCGAGGTCGCGCATTTCGCCGACGAGGATGACATCGGGGTCTTGGCGCAGGGCGCGGCGGATCGCCTCTGCGAAGGAGGGAACGTCCGCGCCGATTTCGCGTTGCGTCACCATCGATTTTTTGTGGTTGTGGTAGTATTCGATGGGGTCCTCGATGGTGATGATATGGCAAGCGCGGTTTTCGTTGATGAAATTGAGCATGGACGTCAACGTCGTCGTCTTGCCGGAGCCGGTCGGGCCGGTCACGAGGATGAGTCCGCGCGGCTTGTAGAGAAGTTCCTTGATTTGGTCGGGCAGGCCGATGGCATCCAGCGGAATCATGTCATTCGGGATGCGGCGGAGCACGAGGCCGATATGGGATTTTGCCTTGAAAACGGAGACACGGAAACGGGCCTGGTCGCCGAATGCATAACCGAAGTCCGCGCCGCCCTTGTTCATGACCGACTCGATATTGGCGGGGGTGGTAATGGCCCGCATCAGTTTTTCGGTATCCTCCGGTTCCAGGGGGTCCATATCGAGAGGCGTCAATTCACCGTGGACGCGCAGGAGCGGCGGATCGCCGACCTCGATCAAAAGATCGGAGGCCCCTTCATCGCAAGCGGCCTGCATGAGCATTTCCATCAAGTTATCGTCAATCATGGCTAGTTTTCATCTCCCATTGTGACACGCAGCACTTCGCTGACGGTTGTAATGCCGGCGAGGACCTTGCGGATACCGTCTTCGCGGAGGGTTCTCATACCGATTTCGCGTGCGCGAGCGCGCAAGTCGCGTGCCGGGCGGTTGTCAAAGATCATTTGCTGGATTTCGTCATCCAGCCGGAAAATTTCAAAGAGGCCCTTTCGTCCCTTGAAGCCGGAGTTGTTGCAACGGGTGCAGCCGCGGCCGCGGTAGAGCATCCGGCCTTCGTGTTCGGAAGGATCGAGGCCGAGCGAACGGAGTTCGGTTTGGTCGGGCAGGTATTCCTCGCGGCATTCGGTGCAGATGGCTCGGACGAGGCGTTGTGCCATGACGGCGCGGAGGGCGGAGGCGACGAGGAAGGGTTTGACGCCGATATCCAGCATACGGGTGATGGCGGAAGGGGCGTCGTTGGTGTGGAGGGTGGAGAAGACCAAGTGGCCGGTGAGGGCGGCTTCCGTGGCGATGGAGGCGGTTTCGAGGTCGCGGATTTCGCCGATCATGACGATATTCGGCGCTTGGCGCAGAATGGCGCGGAGGGCCGCATCGAAAGTCATGCCGATATCGGAGTGGACGGCGACCTGGTTGATGCCGGTCATCTGGTATTCGACGGGGTCTTCAACCGTGATGATTTTGCGGTCCGGCTTATTGATCTGCCCCAGACAGGCGTAGAGGGTCGTCGTTTTGCCGGAACCGGTCGGGCCGGTCACGAGGATGACGCCATCGGGGAGGGAAATCAGGTTTTCGAAAAGTTGCTGGTCATCGGTCATGAAGCCGAGTTCCGGCAAGCCGAGCGAGAGGTTTTGCTTATCCAAGATACGCATGACGATGGATTCGCCATGTCCGGTCGGGACGGTCGAGACACGGAGATCGAGTTCGCGGCCTTTGACCTTGATTTGGATCCGTCCGTCTTGCGGGATCCGGCGTTCGGAAAGCTTCATGTTGGCCATGAGTTTGAAGCGCTGGATGATGGCGCCCTGAAGGCGGCGCGGCGGCGGTTCCTGTTCGCGCAGCACGCCATCGATACGGTAGCGGATGCGGAAGCGGGACTCCATTGGTTCGAGGTGGATATCGGAAGCACGGGCCACGAATGCCCGCATGATGATTTGGGCGCAGAGTTTGACGATCGGGGCGTCTTTTTCGCCGGCCTGGGCGGCGCCGAGTTGATTTTCGAGACCGGTTTCGTCATCGGTCGTCTGGGCGGTCGATTCTCCGTTTTTCTTCTGTTCATCGCCCGTAAAGAGCCCATAGAGCTCTTGGATTTCGGAGAAGTCCTGTTCGGGGTAGAGCGTTCCGAGCGCTTGAAGGATTTGTTGAGGCGGAACGACGACGCCTTCGACGTTTTTGTTGAGGATGGAGCGGAGGGAGTCGAGCGTCTCGAAATTCATCGGGTCGGCCATTGCGACCGTCAGAACGCCATCGGATTCCCACAGGGGGACGACCCGGAACTTCCGGGCGAGCTCGCCGGGGAGCAAGTTGCGGATATCATCCCCGAGGACGAGTCCGGAAATGTCGTAAAACTCCATTCCGAAAGTCGATGCCAAAAGGGAGAGGACATCGTTTTCGGTCAAAGTACCGTTCTTGATCAAATATGTGACAGCCGAGATGCCTTCTTTGGCACCTTCCAATGTCGCTGTATCGGCCGTCTCCTGATCAATTCTGTTGTTTTCCCGGAGAATTTGGAGAACATATTCGTCGTTGGAAGTCACGGCAGGGAGAAGATGAAAAATCGTGAATGAGAATACTCAGAGGTCTTTTTTGCGCGCTTACGCTGGAAGAGGCGACAGTGAGAGGTAACGATATGATAGCAAATTGTTCCCGCACCGACAAGGTAAATTGGTTTTGCATTGCGGAATTCTTTCCCGGGTGATAGAATTTGCCCGTTTCCATGATATCCCATGGGGGTATGTTATGGAGACGAAAAGGAGAAAGTATCATGTGGGATTATTCCGATAAGGTTCTCGACCATTTCCATCATCCGCGCAATGTCGGCACGCTAGAGAATCCGGATGGCGTAGGGGAAGTCGGTGCCATTGCCTGCGGCGATGCATTGAAGCTGATGTTCAAGCTCGGTCCGGACGGCAAGATTGCCGATGTGAAATTCCAGACCTTTGGTTGTGCCAGTGCGATTGCCTCTTCGTCTGCTCTGACGGAGATGATCAAGGGCATGACGCTGGAAGAAGCCTCGAAAGTCACGAATGCGGACATTGCGGCCTATCTTGGCGGATTGCCCGAGCAGAAGATGCACTGTTCCGTGATGGGCATGGAGGCGTTGGAGGCGGCGATTCACAATTACCGGACAGGGGATTCCACGGTACGCGAATTGAAAGACGATCCGCTTGTCTGCACCTGCTTTAATGTTCACGAGAGCGAGATTTTGCAGGCGATTCGCGTCAACCATCTCACGACGGTCGAGGACGTCACGAACTTCACGAAAGCGGGCGGCGCGTGCGGAAAGTGCAAGGACGAGATCCAGAAGATTTTGGATCGCGAGGCCGGGCGTTCCGAAACGCCGGCGGCGCCGCAGCCTTCCGGAGCGGCGGGCGAAGAAAAGCCCATGACGCAGTTTCAGAAGATGAAGAAAATCGAAGAAGTCATCGAGGCGGAAGTGCGTCCGATGTTGCGGCGAGACGGCGGCGATCTTGAAATTGTCGACATTCAGGGCGACAAGGTCATGGTTGCTTTCCGCGGGCATTGCGCCGGTTGCATTGCCGCGAATTTCACCAAGAACGGGTTGGTCCAGAAGAAGCTTCGCGATGCGATTTCCAAGGACATTGTCGTTGAGGTCGTCTAGAAAAGGGAGGAATTCGCGATGAGCAAACCGGAACCGAGGCTTTGCTATTTGGACAACAATGCCACGACGCGGGTTGCGCCCGAAGTAGCGGCGGAGTTGTTGCCGTTCCTCACGGAGCGTTATGGCAATGCCAGCAGCATGCATCAATTTGGAGGAAGTGTCCATACGGACGTACAGAAGGCGCGTGAAAAGGTTGCTGCCTTTCTGGACGCGCAAAACGCTTCGGAGATCGTTTTTACGAGTTGCGGAAGCGAAAGCGACAACCAGGCGATTTTCGGCGTTGTCGAAGCGTTGGGCGAATCGACGGTTGTCATCACCTCGGCTGTCGAGCATCCGGCGGTATTGCAGCCTTGCAAGCGGCTTGAAGAGCGCGGGCACAGGGTGGTTCGCGTCGGCGTGCATGGCAATGGCACGCTTCGCATGGACGAGTATGCGGCGGCGTTGGCTTTGCCGGGGCCGAAGTTGGTTACGCTCATGTGGGCGAACAATGAAACGGGCGTTCTGTTTCCGATTGTCGAGTGTGCCCGCATGGCAAAGGCGGTTGGCGCCGTCTTTCACACGGATGCCACGCAGGCGGTGGGGAAGGTGCCGATTTCGGTGCGGCATTCGGAGATTGATTTGCTGACCTTTTCCGGCCACAAGATCCATGCCCCAAAGGGAATTGGCGTTCTGTATATCCGTCGCGGCACACCGATCCGGCCGTTTTTGCTTGGCGGGCATCAAGAGCAAAGCCGGCGTGCAGGCACGGAGAATGTGCCGTACATTGTCGGGTTGGGCAAGGCCGTCGAAATGGCGGGGAGCGAGTTGCGTTCCGGCGAATTGGATCGCATTCGTGCGCTTCGGGACCGGCTGCAGGCGGGATTGCTGGAAATTCCCGACACGGTTGTGAACGGCAGTTTGGAAACGCGGCTCCCCAACACCTTGAACGTCAGTTTTCCGTATATTGAAGGCGAGGCCATTCTCTACCACTTGAGTGACGCGGGCATTTGCGCTTCGTCCGGCTCTGCCTGCACGAGCGGTTCGTTGGAGCCTTCGCATGTTCTTCGTGCCATGAAGGTTCCGTTTACCTCGTTGCACGGTTCGGTGCGTTTCAGCTTCAGCCGCTACAATACGGACGAGGACGTCGACCAGGTATTGTCTGTCATGCCGGGGATTGTCCGGACGCTTCGGGCGCTCTCTCCGTTTGGCCATTGACGGCTGGGGCGGGAGGGTGGCGAGCCGCCACGGAGCCGGGAGGCCCGGCGGCCGGTGGGGCGCAGGGGCCTGCGCCCGGCAAAATCCGCACGGCGCACCATGCGGCGTGGCGGGGCCGGGAGGCCCGGCGGCCAATCGGATGTTGCGCATCGGAGCTGTTTTTGCTATCCTTCAAGGCCATTCTATGAGTATTGACCGTCACATTGATTTCCGATATGCGGAAGAAAACACCGAAATCCTCATCCCGCCATCCGGGACGCTAGAGACGTTCGGCAATACCCTGTTGCGCTACACGCTGATCAGCGAGTCCATGGATGATGTCGACGCGTGTCACATCCGGACGGGGCGCATGAAACTGCAGCGTCCGCAGATCATCACACCCGCCTCTGTGACTTCCTTTGTGGCGGAAGGGTTCAGTCCGGAAGCGCGGGCGTTTTTGCAGCATATCATCGAAACGGAGAAAGACATTCGCATTCTCCGGTATGGGTATACGCTTTCGCGGGAGACCTTTTCCGAGGATGAGGTCCGGCGTCCAGCGAAAGAGGTTTTGGAGGATGCGGCCAAAGAGATTCGCGGTCAGCACGATCCGTACCATGCGCTGGTCCATGGCATTGACGATCCGTGGGACATGAGCCTTGTTCCGCTTTTCCGCGCGATTGTCTTGTCATCGGTTTCGAAGAATCTCTACGAAATGACGCAGCAGAATCTTTTCGAAACAAAAAGGGACGGGCTTACCTTGGATATTCGGCAAGAGATTGAGGCGGCCTTTTCGGCGGCGATGCGGGATGCTTCCCTCATCCAGACCCTTGGCAAGCTTTTGCAAAAGCACAATGTCTTTGATGTGTACGAGGAGCGTTTTTTCAACCTCATCAACCGCGCGCACCGTTAGTCCGTTTCCCGCAGACGCTTCCCATTTTCCTTTTTCCACCATTCTTCCGCCGATTTCCATCGGCACCATACTTACGGCGTCGTTTACGCCCCAATCGATATGATGACATTAACTGAAAAGATCCTAGCCCGTGCGGCCGGAAAAGATGTTGTTAAGCCAGGCGAAAACATCTGGGTCAATGTGAACATTTTGCTCACGCACGATGTATGCGGACCCGGAACAATCGGCATTTTCCAGCGTGAATTCGGCAAAGACGCCAAGGTTTTCGACCGGGAAGGCATCGTGATCATTCCCGACCACTACATTCACACGCGGGACGAGAAAGCACATCGCAATGTGGACACGCTCCGTGCGTTTGTGAAAGAGCAGGGGCTTCCGTATTTCTACGATCCGGGCACGAAGAGCTATTGCGGCGTCTGCCACGTCGGTTTGCCTGAACACGGCCATGTTCGCCCCGGCGAAATCATTGTCGGCACGGACTCGCACACGTGCACGCATGGAGCGCTCGGTGCGTTTTCGACGGGCATTGGCAATACGGATGCCGGTTTTGTGATGGGAACGGGCAAGATTCTGCTCAAGGTTCCGGAGACGATCCGCTTTGTCTTGAACGGCAAGTTGCCCGACTACATTACCGGAAAAGACATCATTTTGCGTTTGATTGGCGACATTGGCGTTGGCGGTGCGACCTATTGTGCGATGGAATTTTCGGGAGAAGCCATCCGCGAGCTTTCGGTCGAGAATCGCATGACCATCTGCAACATGGCGGTCGAAGCCGGCGCCAAGAATGGCATTATCGAGCCGGATGAAAAGACGCTTGCGTATGTCCGTGCCCGTACGGACAAGCCCTTTGAGCCGGTTTACGGCGATCCCGAGGCTCCGGTTCGCCAGACGCTCACCTACGATGTCTCGTCGTTTGTACCGTGTGTCGCCTGTCCGCACACGCCGGATCGGTACGCACCTGCGGCCGAGAAAGCCGACGTCAAGCTTGACCGTGCGTACATTGGTTCTTGCACGGGCGGCAAGATTGAGGATTTCGAGATGGCGGCACGCATTTTGAATGGCCGCAAGGTTGCCATCGACACCTTCCTTGTTCCTGCGACGGGCATGGTTGCCGAAGCGCTTCGCACCCGCAAGATTGGCGACAAGACGTGGCTTCAGATCTTCATTGACGCCGGCTGTCTGCCGGTTGCGGCACCTTCTTGCGCGGCTTGCCTGGGCGGTCCGGTCGACACCTTTGGGCGCACGCACGGCAACGAGGTTGTCATTTCCACGACCAACCGCAACTTCATTGGTCGCATGGGTTCGAAGACGGCCCCCATCTACTTGGCCTCTCCGCTCACGGCGGCGGCTTCCGCCATCACGGGTCACATTACGGATCCGCGCGAATTTCTCTAAGGATTTCCAAGGACATTCAACATGAAAATCAGTGCGAAGGTCTACGTTGTCGGCGACAATATCGACACCGACAACATCATTCCCGCCCAATATCTGAACCTCGTTCCGACCATTCCTGCGGAGTATGAGAAACTCGGTTCGTATGCCATGGCCGGGTTGCCTGACGACGCCATTCCGTTCGTTGACAAAGCCACGGGCAAAACGCCGTACGGCATTTTGATTGCCGGGCGCAATTTCGGATGCGGTTCCTCTCGCGAGCATGCACCGGTTGCGTTAGGGGCGGCAGGTTGCAAGGCAGTCGTTGCCGAGTACTATGCCCGCATCTATTTCCGCAACTCGGTTTCCACCGGCGAAGTCTATCCGTTCGAATCGGTCGATTCTCTCGTGAAAGAGTTCAAGACCGGTGACGAAGCGACGCTCGACACGGTTGCAGGGACATTGACCCGCGAGTCGGACGGCAAGGTCTTCCGGCTGAAAGATCTCGGAGCGGTCGCTCCGGTGGTTGAAGCCGGCGGCATGTTTGCCTATGCCCGCAAGATGCACCTCATCAAGTAAGGTATCGTTTGCGGGGAGGGAGAGTGCAGCCGTTTCGGCATTTGCGGGCTCTCCCTCTCTTCCGCTTTTCCGGCCATGCCGCGAGCCGTCCGGCATGGCGCTGTTTTCGGCAAATACCCGTTGGCATTTCGGACGGTATCGATTCTTGATCGCAGAAATTGCAAGAAACGTTTTTTGGTTTTTGTGCGCTATGTTTTCCTTTTTTTTGAAAGCCAAGCTCCATCACCTTTGCGTTACGGAATCTCAGCTCAACTACATGGGCTCGATGACCTTCGATCCCGATTTTCTCGAAGCGGCGGGCATTCAGCCGTTTGAGAAGGTCTTGGTTGCCAATCTCCGCAATGGAGAGCGGTTTGAGACATACGCCATTGCCGGCGATCGCGGCTCGAAGATTGTTTGTCTCAATGGAGCGACCGCCCACAAAGGCCAGGTTGGCGATCAGGTGATCGTCTTCACCTTTTGCATGCTTCAAGACGATGAGATCAAGACGCATAAGCCGCGTGTCGTCGTCTTTGACGGCAAAAAGAACGAGATTATCCGTTCTTCTTCCATTTAATCTTTCCGATTGGAGGTTTTGCGATGAGGGTTCCCGTCTCGAGCATTCAGATTCCGGATCGTGTCCGAAAAGAGATTGGCGACTTAAAGCCCCTCATGGAGAGTCTTCAGCGGATTGGGCAGCTCAATCCGATTACGATAACGCCGGAGTATCAGCTTGTTGCGGGATTTCGCCGTCTGAGTGCGGCCCGTGCGCTTGGCTGGCGAACGATTGAAGTTCGCGTGATTGAAGGGGCGGACGAGGTTCGCATTCTCGAGATGGAATTGGAAGAGAATGTGTACCGCAAGGATTTCACCCCGGAAGAAGTATTGGCGGGATGGAAGCGGCTCGAGGCGTTGAAGCATCCGAAATTGGGCCGTCGCATCGGGAGTTTCTTCAAGAATGTTTTCTCAAAGCTCTGTTTCTGGCGGAACAAGAAAAAAATCTCCGAGCATTCAGCCGCTTCTTCTGCCGTTCCGGAGGCGGCAACGTCTGCAACGGAGCGTGGGGCGGTTGCGGACGATGAAAAGGATTCGCCGCTTGGCATTTGACGAGAGCGGTGTTCCCCTGCTTTGCGAGACATGGACACGGAACGGACGGAACGTCTTGTAGGGGCGGAAGCCATTGCACGGATCCGAAGCGCCAAGATTCTGTTGATGGGCCTTGGCGGCGTCGGTTCCTGGTGTGCGGAAGCCTTGATTCGTGCAGGGGTAGAGCACATTGGGCTCGTTGATTTCGATGTTGTATCGGCCTCCAATTTCAATCGGCAGCTTGGGGCCTTGCGTTCGACGCTGGGGCGGCGCAAAGTGGATGTGATCCGGGAGCGGATTTTGGACATCAATCCCAACGTCTCGGTCAAGACTTTTCCGGTGAAATTCACGGCGGAGACGGCGAAAGAAGTTCCTCTGGCAGATTGGGATGTGGTCATCGACGCCATTGATCTCGTTTCGGCGAAAGTTCATTTGGCCGTTTGTTGTTCAGAAGCGAACATTCCGCTATACAGTGCCATGGGGGGCGGGAACAAGCTCGATCCGGAACGGTTCACGATTACGGATTTGGCATCGACGAATCGTTGTCCCCTTGCGAAAATCATGCGCAAGCGGCTTCGCAAGTTTGGCATTGTGCACGGGCGGGTTGTCGCTTCCGACGAGGAGCCCCGGTTGCCGTTGACGCTTGAGACCGGGCGGTTTGTGGCAGCCGGAACGCTATCAACGGTGGTGGGGACGGAAGGTCTTTTGTTGGCACATGCGGTTTTGCGCGATTTGATTGGGAAGCCAGTTGCCCCGTTGGGGTGCGATGCGCATGGGCGAGAGGCGGTGCAACGGCGATTGGCGAGCCGCTGCGAGGCCGGGAGGCCCGACAGCCATTGAGCCGCCGCCAGGGGACGGGGGTGCGCGGCCCTGCCGCGCACCTGCCGCAGATGGAACTGCGGCGAGCAAAACGCTCAGCGTGTGCCGCTTGCCAAGCCGCACGCAAGCCGGAGGGGGAGGAGACGCTCAGGGAGCCGTCGCGAGCAAAACGCTCAGCGTGTGCCGCTTGCCAAGCCGGAGAGGGATAATAGGGGAAGAGAAGCGGGGCGATTTGAGTTTGCCGATAGGCGTCTTTTTTGGTAGTCTTGGAGCGGTTTCCCGATTTTGCGCAAGCGTATTCGCCGGGCAAACGGATCAAGATTTTCGGACGCATTCCACTTATGTTAACCCGTCGTATTATTCCCTGTCTGGACGTCATTCGCAATCGTGTGACAAAGGGTGTCAAATTCCAGAACAACATTGATTTGGGCGATCCGGTTGAAATGGCGGCCCGCTATTACGAGCAGGGATGCGACGAGCTGGTCGTGTACGACATAACGGCATCGGCGGAGCACCGGAAAACGGATATCGAGATGGTGGCGCGGGTTGCCAAAGCCGTTCGCATTCCGTTTGCGGTCGGTGGCGGTGTTTCCTCGGTTGCGGACATGGAGCGGATTTTATTGGCCGGTGCGGAGAAAGTCAGTGTCAATACGCTTGCCGTTTCCAATCCGGAGGTCATCCGGGAAGGTGCGCGGGCGTTTGGTGCACAGTGCATTGTATTGGGGATGGATCCGGTCCGCACGGAAGATTTGCGGGCTTGTCCGTCCGGCTATGAGATTACGGTCCGCGGTTTTCGCAATCGCACGGGAATGGATGCGGTGGAATGGGCCCGGAAAGCGGAGGCTTTGGGGGCGGGCGAGATCGTGGTCAATTCGGTTGATGCGGATGGAACGCGTGCCGGCTTTGAGCTGGCGATTACGCGAATGATTGCCGATGCCGTAGGGATTCCGGTGGTGGCCAGCGGTGGCGCAGGCTGTTCCGGGCATTTGCGTGACGCCTTTGTCGATGGGCATGCGGATGCCGCGATTGTTGCGGGCATGTTGCATACCGGGGACTACACGATTCCCCAAATCAAGCGAGAGCTCCTTTCGATGGGTGTTCCGATCCGGCGCACCATGGATACCTTCTAGCCAACAACCGGCTTTCTCTTTTTTCGTTTTGTCATTTTTCGAATTGTACTTTTTGCGATGAAACTCGATCCCATCCACATGGCAGACTGGCAAATTGCCGAAGCTGCCGAGCCGCACTTGAAGACCGTTGAGGAACTGGCCGCGTCCATCGGGCTGTTACCGGAAGAGGTGACACGGTATGGCCGCAGCTATGGAAAAATCGATGCGCATTCCGTGTTGACGCGTTTTTCTGCGGTTCAGCCGCGCGCCAAATACATCAATGTGACGGCGATGACGCCGACCCCGTTAGGCGAAGGGAAAACCACGACAACGATCGGGCTCACGGAAGGGCTCGGGCTTTTGGGGCATCATCCGATAGCGACGATCCGTCAGCCTTCGGGCGGACCGACCTTCAACATCAAAGGCGGAGCGGCGGGTGGCGGTTTGGCGCAATGTCTGCCTCTGGCACCGCTTTCATTGGGGTTGACGGGGGACATTGATGCCGTCACGAACGCGAACAATTTATGCATGACGGCATTGAGCGCCCGCATGCAGCATGAGCGCAATTATGACGATGCGCAGCTTGCGAAAAGGCATCTCAAGCGGCTGGACATCGATCCTGGGCGTGTGCAGATGCGGTGGGCGATTGATTTCTGCGCGCAAGCGCTCCGCAACATTGTCATTGGCCGCGGCGGCAAGATGGATGGCTATGAAATGGAGTCGGGCTTCTATATTTCGGTTGCCAGCGAAGTGATGGCGATTTTGGCGATTTCGCGGGATTTGGCGGATTTGCGCGCCCGCATGGGGCGCATTGTCGTTGCCTACTCGAAGCGTGGCGCTCCTGTGACGGCGGCGGATTTGGAGGTGGATGGAGCGATGACCGCATGGATGGTCCGTGCCATCAATCCCACATTGATGCAGACGCTGGAAGGCCAGCCGGTGTTTGTCCATGCCGGGCCGTTTGCGAATATTGCCATTGGGCAGAGTTCGGTCATTGGCGACCGCATTGCCGCGCATTTGGGCGACTATGTCATCACGGAGAGCGGTTTTGCGAGCGACATTGGCTTTGAGAAGTTCTGGAACATCAAGTGCCGTGCAACGGGCATGCGTCCCGACGCTGCGGTAATCGTGGCGACGATCCGGTCGCTCAAGCTGCATGGTGGCGGGCCTGCGGTGAAGCCGGGGGTTGCGCTTGACGAAGCGTATACGAAAGAGAATTTGGCGCTTGTGGAAGCTGGATGCGAGAATCTGCGGGCGCATTTGCGGATTGTCAAGCGTGCCGGAATTCCGGCGGTCGTCTGCCTGAATGCCTTCCATACGGATACGCAGGCGGAGTGGGAACTGGTGCGCGGCATTGCGGAAAAGGAAGGTGCCTTTTTTGCGGTTTCGCGGCACTGGGAACTCGGTGGCGAAGGCGCATTGGATTTGGCCAAAGCGGTTGAGGAAGCCGCCTCTCGGCCGAATCGGTTTGCCTTTCTGTATGAAGACGACGAACCGCTTGATGCGCGCATTTTGCGCATAGCGACGGAGGTCTATGGTGCGGATGGCGTCGAGTATTCGCCGGAAGCGCGCACGAAATTGGATTCTTTGCTGGCCGATCCGGTGCTCTCAAAGTATCCGGTCTGCATGGCCAAGACGCAGTATTCGCTATCGCATGATCCGGAGTTGCGGGGACGTCCGACGGGGTGGAAGCTGCCGATTCGGGATTTTCTCCTGTATCAGGGTGCGGGTTTTGTCGTCCCCGTTGCGGGCGGCATCAAACTGATGCCCGGAACGGGTTCCGATCCGGCGTATCGCAGGATTGACGTGGACGTTGCAACGGGCCGTGTCACGGGGCTGTATTGACGCGTTTTTCCAGCGAGGGATTGCGATGGACTTGGAAGGGAAAATCCTGACGGTTTCGGACATGCTTGCCGAGCGCGAGAAGCTCCGTAAAGACGGGAAGAAGCTTGTCTTTACGAATGGGTGTTTCGACATTCTGCATGCGGGGCACGTCACCTATCTGCAATTTGCCCGTCGGCAAGGAGATGCGCTCTGCATTGGCCTCAATTCGGATGCGTCGGTCCGTCGCAACAAAGGCGAGAAGCGCCCGATTGTCGATGAGCGCAACCGCGCGAAATTACTGGCCTGTCTCCGGTTTGTCGATTATGTCGTTCTTTTCGACGAGGATGAACCGAAGACGTTGATTGAGAAGTTGCTGCCCGATGTTCTGGTCAAAGGAAAAGATTGGGCGCATTATGTATCGGGGCGCGAAGCTGTCGAAGCGCATGGCGGCAAGGTCGTCCTTGCGGACATGGTGGCGGGGCTTTCCACCACCAACATCATCGGCAAGATTCTGGACGTCTACCGGCCGGAAGAGCGATAATCACCGCACGAAACCGGATAACAGAAAAGAAAGCGCCTTTTGCGGGGCAAAAGGCGCTTTCTATTTTTTGAGCAGGTATGGGAGATGGGGCGGAACAGGGCATCAATATTCCGACCAGGCGGGCTTCCAACCGAGCGCTTTTTTCAGCATTTCGGGCGGGCACTTTTCTTTTCGGCCGTAGGTATAGACGCCATTTTGCTCTTGTTCGACATCGGTAAGTTGCGTATAGCACCAGCCGGCGATTTCGTTGTCATCGGCCATGGCCTTTGCCTGATCCTCGATGAGGGCGCAGAGTTCCTCGGGCGATTTTGGAGCCAGTCCATTGTAGCCCCAACCGGGTTCGGTGGAGGAACGATCCGATTCCGGAACATAGCGGAAGCCGCCCCACTCATCCACGAAATACGGTTGCCCGTTGTAGTCGCATTCATTGCCGAATGTTTTCCGCCATTGACCGGGTTGCGGATGGATGAATTTCATCAAATCGCGACCGTCCTTTTCGTAGGGGTGGACAGACCAGACATCGGTGCGGGCGTGGGAGTAACCGCTCGCATCGTGGAAGGGGCGCGTCGGGTCGAGAGCCTTTGTCAGATTGTACAAATCGAAGATAAAGGCCCGATAGTCGTAGAGTTTATGGTTTGGCACGTCGCGCGTTTCATTCATGGGTGTCCAAAGGACGATGGAGGGGTGGTTCTGATCGCGCTGCACGATTTGGAGCCATTCGCGGACGCAGTTGTATTGAGAGGGGCGTTCCCAGAAATCGATACCCCAGCTGGCAAATTCGGCACTTGTGAGATAGCCGAGGCGATCGGCCCAGTAATGGAAGCGTTCTTCGAAGACCTTTTGGTGGAGGCGGGCGCCATTGAATCCGAGCTGAAGCGAGCGTTCGATGTCGTGGCGGAGGTCGTCATCGCTTGGAGCGGTCCAGATTCCGGTCGGGTAGAATCCCTGGTCGAGGATCCAGCGCAAGTAGATGGGTTTTCCGTTCAGGTAGAAGCGGTTGCCGCGAATCGTGAAGGAGCGCATTCCGAAATAGGATTCGACGCGATCGAGGATGGTGCCGCTGGCATCGGAAATTTCGAGAACCGTTTCGTAGAGGTAGGGGTCTTTGGGATCCCAAAGCCGTGGCGAAGGCAAGGGGAGCGAAACCGAAGCCGCATCGCAAATGTCGCATGACGTCTGAGCCGTCTTGCCGTTGTGGAGGGTGACGGTCGCGGTGAAACGGAGCGGGTGTTCCGGGGAGGGCGTCAGGAGGCGCGGCCGGAAGAGAACCTGTTCGTTCACGAGGTCGGGTGTAATGATGCAGTCTTGCAATCCGCAAGGGGCGACGGCTTCCAGCCAGACGGTCTGCCAAATACCGGTGACACGCGTATAAAGACAGCCGAACGAGTGGTAGCGCGTCGATTGCTTGCCGGTCGGCTGGGTCGGATCCCGGGTGAAATCGAATGCGTGGACGACCAGTATCTGTTTGGTTCCCGGTTTGGCGTATGGGGTCAAATCGATGGTAAAGGACGAGCTGCCGCCATGGTGGTAGCCGACCTCTTCGTTATCGAGGTATATGTGGGCGTAATAATCGACGGCACCGAAATGGAGGAGGATTTTTTTGCCGGTCCATTCGGACGGAATGACGATTTCACGGCGATACCAGACAGAGTCGCAGAAATCTCTTTGTTGGATACCGGAGAGTTCGCTTTCCGGGGGGAAGGGGACTTGAATGGAAAGGGGATAGCTTTCCTCGTTTTTCCAGATTTCCCGTTCGGCAAATGACATGCCGGGGTCGAATGCGAATCCCCATTGACCATTCAGATTCAGCCAAGTGTTTTCGCGGCGGAATTGCATGCGCGGGTATTCGGGGCGCGGAATAGATGAATTGTTCATAGAAAAAAATGACAATGACAGGAGAGAAATGCTTTTCGGGTAGTCTATCCAATTGGAGAAAACGATTCAACCGGGGGGGACTGGAGTTTACCCATTTTTGGCTTTTGCAAACTACACTTGCAATATGCGGCATATAGATGTCGATGCCGCGACATCCGGCTGAATCCCCCCCCCCCATTTCGCTTGTGTAAAAGCGAAAACACCGGTTTTACAGGACTTTGCACTCCCGCGATGTCAAAAAATGGGAAATCTCCGGAGATTTCATGAGAAAAGCAAAGTCCATTTCCGAGCGTTTCGCGGTGCTGGCGGACATACGAACAGGTCCGCATACGCTACACAAGCTGCACGACATACTCTTCATCGCACTCTGCGCAACGATCTGCGGAGCCGACATAGAAAACTTCAGTGAGCAATTTTCAATCTTCAGTTTTCAGTGTTCTGACACGCAACAAGTACCAGACGTCCCCTGCCTGAAGAATACCCCCTGACGATTCGGAACGACACATTCGCTATCTATCCAACTGATCGTCAGCAGAAATTCAAAAGCATCAGTTTTGGGATGTGGACGAGGACATGCGCATTTGATTTTCCGTACGGAAGAAGGTGGTTCCTCTGTCTGTTCGAGCCGAAGCTTTTCCCGGTTTGCAAGTCGACAAACGGGCAATTGTCGGCAGTTCAGCATCAGCACCAGTGCGATAGATTGAGCCGGGCGGGCGAGCGTGTGTGCCGCATCACGCGGGGCGCGATGAAGGAATCGTGCCCTATCGCAACGGTTCCTGCGAGGGGCTGAAACGCTTCTTTACAGCGGACGCGGGATGGTGACTATTTCCGTTTCCATTTCAAACTCTTCAAGAGGAAATTCAAAATATTACGATGGCGACTTGTCGTTTCTGCCCTCCGAAAATTTTTCGAAATCTTGCCCAGTGTTATATCGTGGTATTAAGGCGTTTCATTTTATCTTATTGTATTCATCGTCATCGACTGGCTCCAACCACTCTTTGGAAGCATTCTCACCGGAAATCTCGAAGGCGAGATGGGCAAACCAACTATCGGCGGTAGCACCATGCCAGTGCTTTACATTCGCGGGAATATGGATGACTGTGCCGGGAAGTATTTCCTGAGCTGGTTTGCCCGCTTCCTGATACCAGCCGCGACCAGCCACACCGATGAGCATCTGTCCGCCGCCTTTTGTG
Source organism: Kiritimatiellia bacterium (assembly GCA_051884735.1). Classification (GTDB taxonomy): domain Bacteria; phylum Verrucomicrobiota; class Kiritimatiellia; order RFP12; family UBA3636; genus JAEDLN01. The sequence continues at coordinate 24,186 of JBJEVW010000018.1, forward strand.
GCACGATGGATGTGCCAGTTGTTGCGGCAACCGGGTTCGAATGTGACATTGGCAATAGGGACTTGTTCGCTTGATATGCGAGCCAAATAACTGTTGCCTTTGAAATACTGTGCGTATGCCGTGTTAGGTTCACCGATAGGGAAAATCATCTCCTGTTGGAAGCGTGCCTTAGCATCATCGGCAGAGCTTTCTTCTGCCCAAACCTCCTTTGCCTGACGGAAGGCAGCCCATGCCTTGGGCCATCCGGCATA
>JBJEVW010000019.1:0-5893 GCA_051884735.1 Kiritimatiellia bacterium
CTCGGATGGATGTATTGCCGTTTTCGATCTGTCCCAAGATATTTTGAAGAACGACGCCTTGCTCCTCCGGTTTTTTGTGCGAGTTGGCGTGGGAACAGTCGATAACGATATTTTGTGGAAGATGGGCGGCTTTAAGGCGGCGTTCGCATTCGGCGACGTGTTCGGCGTCGAAATTGGGATCACGTCCGCCGCGGAGGACAACGTGTGCGTATGGATTTCCGGCCGTTGCGAAGATGGCGGGAAGTCCGTCATCTGTCACACCGAGGAAATGGTGCTGACCGAGTGCGGAGGCGATTCCGTTGACGCAGGCGTCGAAGGAGCCATCGGTTCCGTTTTTGAATCCAACCGGCGTAGAGAGACCCGAGGCGATTTCGCGATGGGTTTGCGCCTCTGCGGTACGGGCACCAATAGCGGTCCAAGAAATGAGATCGCCGATGTATTGTGGGGTCAGCGTATCGAGAATTTCGGTTGCTGCGGGAAGTCCCAGTTCGGCGATGGTGATGAGGAAGCGACGGGCCAGGCGAAGACCATCTTCGATGCGGAAGGTATCATTGAGATAGGGATCGTTGATGAGGCCTTTCCACCCGAGAACTGTCCGGGGCTTTTCGAAATAAACGCGCATGACAACATAGACCGTATCCCGGATTTCGTCAGCCAAAGCGCGAAGGCGTTTTGCGTATTCAGTTGCGGCGTCCAAATTGTGAATGGAGCAGGGGCCAACGATGGCCAGAATCCGGGGATCATCGCCATCGAGGATACGCTGGATGGTTTGCCTTCCTTCCTGAACCTGTGCGGCAGCGATGGGGGAACTGGGAATTTGCTCGCGGAGGGCTGCGGGTGTTGCGAGCGGAACGATTGAATTGATGTTGACGTTGTCGAGAATTGGATTTGCCATAGAAAAATCTCCCCAAGTTGAGGCGCATAATAACAATTTTTGTTTCGAAGGGAAAGCAGCAACGAAGATTACCCAATTTTCAAACATCCTTATCCAGTTTTCTGCTACGCGCTGTCACGGACGAATGGCGAAGGAGAAAGCCCCCCCTCAAGGAGTCGGCAATAGGAGGGAGGATATATCTCATCGTATAGTCTCGTACGCACCTGCGTGTACGCGAGTTTATTTGTTTCGCGCACTTGGAAAAGTCTGCGGCATTTTTGCGAGACGGAGAATTATAGTTGACCTTTGTTTGCAAGGAGTTGCCCCGTTTCCGGGAGAATTCACCCCGAAAACCGGGATAAGGGTGGGACACGATTCGTGCGTTTGCCAGAGTAAGCGCACGCTATTCCACTGAATTGCTACCCGAACCGTTTCTCCACGTATTTCTGAATGTAAAATACGTTACAGGCGTTGGTTAAGGGAAGAAGGATTTTCGCCGCAAAGAAGATTGACGAGCTCAGCAAAACCGGCACCACCCTCCTTCGAAAGAACTGTTGCCGGCGGAAACCGAAGGTGAGGAAGAAAGGGCTTGATATTGGCGACAGCGTATGTGTTGGAAAAGAGTTTAAACAACGGTTCATCGTTCGGCGAATCGCCAACAAAAGTGTAATTTTGCGGTGCTGACGAATAGGGAAGCCCTGTTGTTTCGCGAATATATCGCAAGGTCATGGAGCACTTGTCAAAACTTCCAAACCATCCATTCACGTGAATTGAGGAAACTTTTACGGTGGCGCCAGCTTGTAGAAACAGATTGACAATCCGACGCACTTGGTCCGGCGGAAGACGAGGAACGGATTCGCAGTAATCAATTGCCAAATCGATTTCCCGGTAGTCCTGATCGGAAGCAATGGCGCATCCTGGGACGAGTACCGGAATTTTTGTGCGAAGCTCGTTGATTCGGATTCGGTATTTCGCTCGTTCTTCGGCAGTTTGGGCATAGACGCGGACAATCTTTGAATCGATTTTCCGGAAGTAAAACGCACCATTCTCACCAATCACGCCATCGACAGGCCACAGGCGGGCAATCATATCGCACCATCCGGCGGGACGTCCGGTTACGGGGACGATTCGCAAGCCTGCATCGCGTGCATTCCAAAGGGCATTAAATGCCTCCCGCGGAAGCAGTCCACGGGTTGTCATGGTATCATCGATGTCACAGAATAAAATACGGGGCATGAAAGGAACTCTTTATTTCTCCGCAGAAGAGGTCAAGATGTTTGTCGAGGGGATGAGGTGAGACAGAATAGAGGCAATTCCGGGAACACGGACCGGCTCAGAAACTTTGAATCCGTTTGTGGAAGGTTCGTAGAAACCTACATAGGCAGCGTCCGGATCCGTTTCAAGAATTGCAGTCCGCAGCAAAACAATCGGACCTTCTTTCAATTGCAGTTGAAGATTTATTTCGCGACCTTCTGATTCCGGGAATGTCTCAACGGGTTGTGCCTTTGCAAAGGCTTCCCAAATCGCGTCCTGTTGTTCTTTTGTGAGATCGTCCTTTGCCTCGGGGTGTTCATTGGCGGGAAGCGAGATGCAACGCATATCCTTGAGTGTAAGTTTGGCGATGGCATGCAGAGAATCGAGCGTTGTCGCTCCGAGTTTGGAGGACACGCCGAGCAGAGCGGGGAGTGGTCGAAGACCATCGCCGGAGAATTTACCAGAGTCGATTTCATCAAAAAGCGCTCCAAGTCCGGTTATGCGGATAGGAGGAAGCGATTCGAAGAGGATTTGCATCTTTTCGTTTTTTCCCACGGGATCGCGATACTGAATAAACATCTCATCGGAACCGCTGGTGCGTTGCATGTGGAGCATCGCACAGGTTCGATTGGTGTAAAAGATGTAAAGATCGTAAGAAGCCGTGAGGTTTCTCGGCATGTTTTTGATCGGTTCAGCAACGCGCAGGCGATCAAGGATATTTGAAACGACAGACGGGGAACAAGGGGTATAGGATTTTCCTGCCTGCTGGTTTTCCTCCTTCGGCGTTACGCGGACGCCGATTGCCAGAACGGGGTTTTCCGCAAGAATCTTGGATACCTTCTCCGCCCGTTCATTCAAGAGTTTTTCACGCCGGAGATTACTTTGCCAAAGGACGGCGGAAATAACGAGAAGGGCGATACCGATGGCAATGCGAGGAGAAAAATGGACATTCATAACGAGTAAACAGAAAGAAGAATGGGAAAAGCGAAATACAAATGAGGAAATCAACTATTGCAGGGAATTTCGGGAAAGAGCTGTAATAGAATCTCGCGCATTTTTCGGGCGGCGACGGCACGATGAGAAAAGGTGCACTTCACATCGCCGGAAAGTTCTGCGAAGGATTTGTCGTAACCATCGGGTTGGAATAGCGGGTCATAGCCGAACCCATTTTCGCCACGGCCAATGCGAAGAAGTCTTCCTGGGCAGATCCCTTCCGCCAAATAGGTTGTGCCATCGGGCGAAACCAAGGCGAGCGCACAGGCAAAATGACAATGTCGGGAAACGTTTGGCGATTTATTCTCGAGAGCTTTCAGGTCTGCCAGGAGTTTTTCATTATTGGCCGCGTCCTTCCCGTGAACACCGCAATAGCGGGCAGAATAAACGCCAGGCACCTCGGTTCCATCTGGTTTCTGGAGTGCGTCTACGCAGAGCCCGGAATCATCGGCCAATGTCCATTCGTGCGTAAATTCAGCAAGAGCCTTTGCTTTGATTACAGCATTCTGTGCAAAGGTAAGGCCATTTTCATCTGGATCTGGCGCATGCGGGATGTCAAGCACGGAAACAAGACGGATATGCGGAAGCGAAAAAAGCTTTTCCATTTCCTCGAGTTTGTGCAAATTGCGAGACGCAAGAATGATTTTCATGAAAAAGGGAAGTGGGGGTTATGGGGCAATCTGAGAATTTTCCGAGGAGGCTGAAGGAGTCATTTGCTTAGGCGTGTTATTGGGTTTGAGTTGTCGGCCGCCGAGAGAATCAACATTGCCTTTGTATTGGTTCGCTTTATCGGATGTTAACAGAGTTGTTGTTAAGTTCCGCTGTTCGTCCAGTTTTTTTCGAATATCGACAATCAGAGGATAAAAGTGGGGGAGGAATTCGTTGATTTCGTGCTTCCATTCCTCCGGTTGGCTAGGATTGGATGGCAGGGATATGGAAGCGTACCCCCAGCGAGGACGATAACTGCGGAAACAGTTGTCCAATATCATGTGGAAAAAGCGGGAATACTGGGAAGTGGTTTCTCGTTCCGGGTTGAAAAGCCAATAGGCATAGACGAAACTATTTTTGGATGACATTTGCCCATTGGACTCGCGACGTGTGAAATGAGCCTCTAGAAGTTCCAGCGGAAAATCTTTTTGGATACCATTGTCGGCGCGCAATACAAATTCATTGAAAATCCGGCTACCTTGTGAAACAAGACAGACTTGCGGACGATGGATGGAGCGGCGTTCCATCCCGGAAAAAACGAGATTTACCGATATGTCGGGGTGCCCGGGACGGGTATAGATCTTATGGAAAATCGGGGTGAGAGGAGGAAGATTGATGATTTCGCCGAGTGAAACGGAAAAAAGGGGGGCTCCGCAGTCCGGACAGTTTTCAAGTGGAATGTTTTCCGGCGGATGGACATTTGTTTTGAGGACTGTTTTTCCCTCTTTCAACCGGGTCTCGAATTCCCGCTTCTTTTTTTCGGCCACTTGTTTGAGTTTGGGATTGGCTTCTTGGTTTTCGGCCAAATCCACCAATTCCGTGCGACGATACGGGCGGGCGCACTGATCGTTCAAGCAAAAATATATATCTTCACCTTGGTAAGGTCCGAGTTGATCGGGAAAGCAAAAGGGGACTTCTCCGGTTGGATTTCCGGTCAAGGTACGCGGATTCGCAAGACAGAAAACCGTGATAATCAGCAGTCCAAGAACGACTATCCCCGGGATGATTTCTTTGGCAGAAGGTCGCATAAGATTTTTTTCCAGTCTTTTTCGAACAGATAACCGGTTCCCTTCAAAAGGAAAATGGAAATCACGAAAACGATAAATCCGCTCATGTCATGATAGAGTTGCATAGCGAGCGCAAGTCCGATCCATTCGGCGATCATGCCGATTGTGAAAATCCGCAATGTATTGGCCAACATGGCAAGAGGAATGGAGCAAACGAAAAGCAGAACACGTTTTCCGTTCGACGGCAAGGTAAAATACGCGTACGGAGCCGCCAATGCCGTCATCACAAGCAGAGAGCGCAAACCAGAGCATGCGTCGGCGACTTCGAACTGAAATCCGCCTCCGGCATTGGAAGAAATAACGGTTCCTATTTGAACTGCTTCAATTCCGATTCCATGAAAGAGAAAACAGGCCATCATACTGGAAATCTTGCGCAATGGCATGGTGAATTCTGACAGAAGGGAACCGGTAAAGCAGAGAAGAATATATGCGCATGGAAAGGCGATCCACTGAACGACCTTCCATCCATAAATGGCATACGGAATGGCAAAAAAAAGTCCCGCCATTGCCGCAATCGACAATCGTGGCAGTTGGGAACGAAACCCGATGACATGAAGCAGAAGACACGCGACAACCATCAGCAGTCCCAAGATGCTGGGGTTGCTCTCTTCCTGGAGCATTTTCATGCGATTGCGCCACATCATCCAGCATGCAGCGGGAATCATCAACCATACATAACCATAGTCTCCGTTATTCGCGCGCCACTGCGGCTCCAACCATGCAAAGAGACTTAGGTTTGCACCATGGGTCTCCGAATCGTTTCCGTATGCATGGAACATCCAGAGGGTAAAAAGAATTCCTGCAATGCTGAATAATGCCCGATACAGATTGGGACGTAAATCTTTTGAAAAAAAGGTAATCATAGAAACTTCTCGGTTATCCTACACGATTGACAGGTTTTGGGCAAGATGGAATGTGGTCTGGGATGTAACCAAACTTTGTCTGTGGCTTCCAGAAGTAAACTTGGTTTTAGTAGTAGTTTACCCCCTATAAAGAT
>JBJEVW010000020.1:0-5872 GCA_051884735.1 Kiritimatiellia bacterium
GGAAACTGCTGAGCCAGCATACTATTGGGAAAGCTCCCGGAACAGCCGATTACAAGGGTGAACCGGTCATCGTTCTGGATCGCGAAATCTCCCCGCGGTGGATTGGCATCCGTATCGATTCGACATATACGACATCTGTCAATTACCGCGGATTGTCAGAGGTGCAATTCTTCAACGACCTGACCCCGCAAATCCAAGCTGGTTCTGTCGCCGTCTCCTCCGCTACCGAAGCCGTCGTTTCCGGGACCTTGGTTCAAGATGGCGGAAGCGCAACGACAATCACCGTCACGTGCACCCCCCTTGATTCCGATTCTCCAGCCGTTTCTGCGTCCGAGAAACTCGATGCCGCCGGCGATTACAGCATCCCCGTTTCAGGCCTGCAGGCCGATACGGCATACGAGGTCTTGACAAGCGCCGTAAATGAAAACGGCGATTCCGATACGACCGAGATTCCGCAGGTTTTCATCACATCCCCCGTTTCCATCACAGCCGCAAACAGAAGCTGCTGGGAAGACGAACGTGTCAATCTTCCGTCCTTTGCCTTGACCCGCCCGGAGTCCGTCTCCCAAGTCCAGATTGCCGTTTCCCTCTCCTTCGCCGGAACGGCCACCGCCGGATTGGACTATGTTCTTCCAGATGCAACCGTGATCTTCCCCGCCGGCAGCACCGAAGTCACATTTACCGTAACTCCGCTCCACAACCCCGCACTCGTGGATGCGGAATTGGCGGTTGCAGTTGCCGAAGGCGCTTACATTTCCTCTGTCCCCCCCGCATCCGTTCTATTCAAGAATATCGATTCATCCGCTCCCGTCACCTATACGTGGACAGGGGCCGCCGGAACACATTTGCTCTCGGATGCCGGGAACTGGTCCCCGGAAGGCAACCCCGGGCCGGCCGATACCATCGTTTTCACCGAAGCAGGCATCTCCGCAGATATTGCCTACGGAGCCGATATCCGCGTCAAAAAGATAATCGTTCAAAGCCCGGTCGCATTCAAACTCGGTACCGATGACGATTCCCAAGCGGGGAATATCCTCCGGTTTACCGATTACGAACAAATCGATGCAGGATACGCGGGAGACATTCCCACCGATACGACCATCAACTCGTTCTTCGAACACGGTTTCGGCGCGCCACTGATGCTTTACCCCGACGAAAACGGCAATTCGACCTGGAAAATCGAGGGATGCTCCATCTGCGAAAACGTGGAACGCTTCTTCCATGTCGTTTTCTTGAAAGGGAAACTGATCGCCGACCCGAAAACCGTGACGCTCGTCAAATCCGGAAAGGGCGATCTCCGTCCGTACTTCACCGATCCCGATTTCGGCGGTTTGTGGCGAATCCTCGGAGGCACAGTCTCCGGAAACCACTCTACCGGAAACCCCGGACGCACAATGTCCGGAACATTTGAAGTCGGTGGATCCGGTGGCGACGGGACTCCGACTCTGAGTTCCGTCCGCGACGCCCTCTTCGGCAACTCCACGATCCGCGTCCTCGAAAATGGCCTTTTCACGGTTTCCGGAACGGTTTCTTCCGATCGCGTGCACTCCGTTCGCGTGGAGGAAAACGGAACCGCAGAAATCAAGACGCCCATCTTTTCCTGCTATCGGCTGTTCCTGAAGGGCGGTACCGTAACCAATGGCGGCCAAAACAACAATCGTTTTTCCGGTGGCGGTTACGGCCAAATCATCCAGGCGGAAGCGTCGGACAAAACTGCCATGCTCGCTTGCATGTTCTCGTTCAATGCCGCTCATCCGGCGACCATAACGGTCGAGGACGGCCCCCCTGCAATCGACTTGGATATGTCCAACGGCAAACTCGCGTATGGCGCAAAGGAAATCAAGAGGAATGGCGCCGGGACACTCCTCATTGGGCTAAATAGCACCATCGCAAATACCTCCGCCTCCAATGCCGTCGGATTCTCGCTGGAGGGGGGGCGTACGGTCTTCGACAACCCTCCCCCAAAAACCGGAACAGACTACGACTCCGGCTCCGGTGCCGGCCTTTCGCCTCTCATCGTCAAGGCCTCTGCAACGCTCGCCGGATCCGGGTATCTCGGCGGAGAACCGGCCAACGATGAATTTTCCGTCACGCTCTCCGGCTCCCAGTCGAACCCCGCAATCGTATCTCCGGGATCCGTCGATCACGAAACGGGTGAATCTCTCGGTGGAACGCTTACTGTTGGGGATGCCGTAAAGCCTCATGGCGTCACATTCGGCGACTATAGCAGACTCGAGCTCCAGATTCTCGGTGACGGCTCTTTCGATACGCTCCATGTCTTCGGTTCGGTTTCGATTTCGGATATCGGAACGTCCTTGTCTCTCTTCTTGGACGAAAATGCCCCCTCCGGTATCTACACGCTCCTGCAAGCGAATGGCGGCATCACCGGCGAGTTTGCCAAAATCGAACTTTCCGGCGTGGCTTTCAAACGTTATTTGACCGCAACCGATACAGCCATTTGCTACTCCGTCCCCCCGCGGGCTTCCATGATTACTTTCCGATAAAAAAGACGCTTTCTATGTGGAAATCTCTTCTCCTTCGCCTTTTCTGGCTTTTTCTCTTGGCTGAATCCGTATTTGCCGGAAATGATCCAACCGGACAAAACGTGCCCGGCTTGTTCCGTTTCGAGGCCGAAAAGCCCCTGAACACCACCTCGTCATCCAATGTCACGGCTTTCGTCCATCGCCGCTTCCCGGATGATCGCTACTGGGCAGAGCCGGCTCTCTCGAACGGCAACCGATTCGCCACACGCGGGAACGATTCGTCCCACAGCACGCATCGCTTCGAATGGATTTGCACGAAAGACGAATCCTCCCTCCATCGCGCGCTCTACGATGTCCGTGTCCGCGTCAAAATCTCCGAAAAGGGAAGCTACGCACTTTCCTTTCGGCTTGATGAAAATACGCCGCTCAAAGTCTCCGCTGATTCCCGGAATGGCGATTGGCAATGGGTGACGCTCGGCAGCATCGAACTGCCCGCCGGCGAACACCGTCTCGCCTTGGAAATCGAAACAACCAAAAGCGCCGTCCGTGTCGATGCGCTCGAGCTGCTCCCCGTGGCCGATCTTTTCGGAATTCTGAATCTATCCCCGAAACCGATTTGCCAAAATGAGGCGAAAACCGCTTTTTTTGTCGAAGCGGACGAGGTGAAACTTGATCTTGGAACCCCGTCCGCTCGCCCCGCAAACGCTGTCGCCTTTCTCCAAAATGACAATCAAGGCGGTCCCATCATCCAAAAATGGGATCCTGCCCCTCACTCGATTGTCATTTCCGGACGCGGCTTCCACCGTCTCACGATTCTCGAACCTGACGAAAATGGCAAGAGTTTAACCAATCAGACCGATTTTGCCCTCCTGGGGCCTCCCCTCCCCGCCGAAACCCTAAACCGCTCCATCTTCGGTCTTTGGAATGTCCATGGCCCGGTCGAACTCCTGCCCGCTCTCGGCGCCCACTGGAATCGACGTATGGTTTCACTCCGGACTGTTACGGCCGACGAGGCCGATCCTTCTCGCCCGCACCCGAAACAGCCCTTCCTCGAAACCATCCCCGGAGTCGACTCTGTCGGGGTTTTCTCGTTCGGCCTTCCCGCTTGGACCCTCGGTCCCAAAGGCGAGGGGAATAAGGCGCCGTCTTTCATGCCCGCAACAAACTGGACTTGCGTTGCAAATGCCGCCGCAGCGTTTGTCTCGCTACAAGCAAAGTCCGGTCGTCTCCTACCTCGCCATCTTTCTCTATACAACGAGCCCCTCGCGCACTGGCGTGGCTCTCACGCCGAACTCGTTGATTGCTTCCGCGCCATCCGTAGCGGTGTCCGCTCTGTCAATTCCGGTTTCCTCATCGGCGGTCCCGGACTCTACTCCATCCGGATTGGCGACCTCGAATCGCTCGCTTCCGCCGGGCTCCTGGAACTGCTCGACTTTGTCGATATGCATGCCTATGTCGGCGGAACGCCCCCGGAAGCGGAATTCCGCTCCAACCTCATCGCGCTTCGAAAATGGCTCAAAGCCAAGGGCTATGAACATCTCCCCATCTTCCTGACGGAATTCGGTTGGACCCGCTCGCCCGGCACTTGGCAGCCCCCCGTCCAACCCGACGATCAAGCATCCTACGTGACCCGCTCGCTTGCCATCGCCTGGGCCGAACGCATCAATGGCATCGTTTACTTTGCGCTACAGTTTGTCACGAAAAACCGCGGCGAGGCCGGCTTCTCCCTCTTGACGCAAGAGGGGGCGCCTACACCGGCTCTGACAGCCTTCTCCGCCATTGCCAAATTCTTGGCCGCTGCCAAACCCTTAGGTTTCTTTGAAATCGCCCCCGAAGCATGCGCCGCAATCGGAACGAATGAAGACAATCACCTTCTTCTCGTCTGCTGGACCAAGTGCGGAACCCAATCTATCCAGCTGCCTTGCACGCCTCTCTCCGTCCAGAATCGCGATGGTGCGTTCCTCCCCGTTTCCGCCCAACTGGAACTTTCCCCCTCGCCCATTCTGGCGACGCTCCCCGCCTCCGCCCACGCCCCAATCGTGACGGCGGCTCACGCCTTCACGGATCTCCCCTCCCTCCGCACCGCCCGTTTCAACGGCAATCCGCTCCATGTCCTCGCCCTCCCGGAATCGAACAAAACTCCCCAACCCGGAAATTACCTTGCGCTCCAGACCGATTCCTCCGGCAACCATTGCCTGATTCCGGTTTCTTTCTTGCAACCGCTGCAAATCCTTCGCATAACCCCGGAATGGCCCCGCCGCTCCGATTCTCCTCAACTGAGTGTCCTCGTAAAGTCCAACCTCGCAGAAGGGGAAACGCCGGCAGAACTCGCTTTTGAAAATCGAACCGTCTCCTTCGTGCTTCCGCCTAATGGCCTCAGAACGGTTGCCTTCCCAATCCGGAACGCCATTCCGGCTCGCCGCCGTCACGACGCCGTCGCGCTCCGCTCAACCCATGGACAAATCAGCGAATCCATTGATTGGACGCCCGTTTCAGCTCTTCGTCTAGACGCATGCGACATCCCTGAATCAACCGATGCAATCAAGGCGGAATTCACCGATTGGCTCCCCTTGGGATCCCTGGACAACCCTCCCGGCCGTGCCCCATCGACAAACGCGGAATCCTCCGCAAACACCGATCTTCGAGGCTTTTTCGCCTCTTTCGTCACCCCCGATGCACTTTTTCTTTCAATCGACGTTCTCGACGAAGAACACGCCCAAACCGCTCTCCCCGAAGAACCGCAACGGGCATGGGCGGGCGATTCGATTCAATTTGCAATCGATCTGGACTACGGGAAAGCTTGGGAAGCCGGCTTTGCCGGTGATGGCGACAGCGATTCTCTCGGCGGGCACCGCGTCTTCGAGTGGACCGCCGCCGCCTCGGCCGATGGCGCCCACACTGCCGTATTTCTGCATAGCTCCCGCACGCCGGGACTTCCCGCAAACTCATTGCGAGCCGACATTTCCCTCACTTTTTCCCGTTCGGACAATCGCTCTTCGTACACCATCAAAATCCCGTGGAAAGAACTCGGCTTGAGCTCCCCGCCCTCCTCTCCCGTCCTCGGATTCTCCCTGCTCGTGAACGATTTCGATCCATCCCGTAAGGCCTCTAGACACGGCATTCGCCTCTTCGATGGTATTGCAACCGAAAAATCCCCTTCTCAATACGGTCCCTTGTTTATCCGCTAAATTTCCCTTTCTTCGCGAGCGTGATTTCCTTCACCTTTTCACAGACCGTCTTCACGGATTTCCGCGATGGCCCATATTCAAGGTATCAACCTCCACGTCCGAAACGGTCCTTTCCGAAGCGAAACACATAGCCGAGAAACGCAATCGACGCATGGGCGCATTCATGTCCTCAAGTCGCGTCTTGTCCCAATTGACCACAAG
>JBJEVW010000021.1:0-5831 GCA_051884735.1 Kiritimatiellia bacterium
CGTTCTTCACGAGTTCGGAGAACGTATAGATGTCTGTCGCAAGCTTTTCCATGGCAGGAATAATAGCATAGCCAACCAAGCATCCGCAAACACGCCGCAACAACGTCCCCCCCCCGCCTCGGAGGCATTCACCGAATGACGATTGCCCGCCCCCGTACTGCTCATGCTTGCGCTCGCCTTTGTGATCCCCGCCGTCAAATCAAGTGGCCTGATGGAATTTCGCTTTCCAAAACACCTTTGAAGAGCTTCTTTTTCTCAATCGGTCCAATGATTGAAAAACTTCACTTCTTTTCCGCGGGCGGGAGGGAGGCGGAAGCGCGCCACGCCTTATAGGCGGCGATCTGGTCGCCGAAGGTCTTTATCAGAAGGCTGAAAACCGCTACATCGTCCACATAGCCGATGACGGGAATCACGTCGGGTATGAGATCGATTGGCGAGAAGAAATAGATGACCGCAAAGACGATTGCGGCGATGAGCGCCCACGGCACGTCCGTGTATTTTCCCGCCTTGTAGTCTTTGAGCATCTGGAAGAGAAGCACCGCGTTGTCCCACATGCCGCCGAGCATGGAGCCTTTTTTGTTGAACTCCTCCTCTCGGTTCAGGACTTCGTCGAAGTCTTTTTGGGAAACGTTTTTGCAGCCCGCTTCGAACGCCGCGTTCACGCGGCTCGTATCCGTTTCGTTGAGTTGATTCATGTCGTTTTGCCTGTTGATCGTGATTGAGTTGCTTTTACCAAATATTCTACAAGAAAAATCCGAATCTGCAATCGTCTTTCAAAATTGCATCCTGCATCGCACAATTCTGATCAGCGCGGGAGCAGAAAAAGATATCCTCGCAAACGACTTTGTGCTACCATTTTCGAGGTTTCGGCCCCGATCCCGGCACGAAAAGAATTTCCGGCAAGTATGAAAACAGAAGAAGTCGACCATCCTTTTCCCTTTGTCCTGCTTGGCAGCACAACGGTTCTTCCCGATATTCTGTACGCCACGCATTTCAATGCCCCAGACGCCGTTTCCGTCGTCCGGCATCCCGAGGGCCGCATCGTCTTGCTGGTCAGCCAACTCGAATACGGCCGGGCAAAACAGCAATCGCGCGGATGCGAAGTTCCTGCTCCCGACACCACGGGAAACAGAGGAACGGCGGCACGGCTGGCCGGGTATCTCCAACAGGAGAATATCACCGCCATTGAGGCCGATTCCTCCTTTCCGCTCGGAGCCGTCCGCGCATTGGAACAAGCCGGTATCGAGGTTCGGCTTTCCCGCCACAACCCGTTTGCTGCGGCGCGCATGACCAAATCGCCGGAGGAAATCGCGGCCATCCGCGCAACGCAAACCACCGCAAAACAAGCCGCGGAATACATCGGCGAAATCATCTGTGGCGCCGATGTGCGCGAAAACGGAATCCTCTACCACGAGAGCAAACCCCTCACGGGAGAACGCGCACGCGATTTGGTTCGCTCGTTTCTTCTCGCTCGCGGGACCATGGATTTTGAAGGAACAATCTGCGCACCCGGCATTCAAGCCGTCAACCCGCATGAAAGCGGGCATGGCCCCATCCACGCCAACGAATGGGTCGTCTGCGATATTTTCCCGCGCGATCTGCAAACCGGATACTGGGGCGATGTCACACGCACGTGGATGAATGGAACGCCCACCCCGGAACAACAGCGGCTCTACGAAACCGTTTCCGAAGCCCAAAAGCTAGCGCTCTCCATGCTCCGCCCCGGCATCGCCGGAAACACCGTCCATTCGGCCGTAGAAGCCTTTTTTCTCGATCACGGCTATGAAACCGGAATGGATGAGGCGGGGCGCTTCTACGGTTTTTTCCACTCCACGGGACATGGCGTCGGCCTCGAAATCCACGAGCAACCCTGCCTCGGTTCATCCCCGCAAATCCTAAAGCCGGGAAACATCGTAACAGTGGAGCCCGGACTCTACTATCCGGCCATCGGCGGCGTCCGCATTGAGGACACCGTCCTGATTACCGAAACCGGATGCGAAATCCTGTAACGCGCACCTGTCTCCATCCGTCCGCGCTAGCGGGCGGGACGGATGCCAAGCGTCGATAGCGCGGCCAATGCGAACGAAAGTCCGCCGGCCAGCGCAAATCCGCGCAGAACCTCTGCCCACGGAACGATGAAGCGCACCGCCAAGCCCGCATTCAGATTCTCGCGCGTAATTCCCGTAAAGGACCAGCCGAGGAGCAATCCGACGATCAGGCTCAGGAAAAGCGTGCAGAGAATCACCAGAATCATTTCACCCAGAAAAAGGCGTGAGAGCTGTCCGCGCGTCATGCCGACGGCTCGCAATACCGCGCTTTCCTGGCGCAGCGCCCGTCGCGTGGCAGCAGCCAATGCGGCAATACCGAAGCAGGTGACGACGAGCGACCAAAACGGAATCCGTCCCATCGTACCGAGAATGTTATTGCCGTGGGAAATGGTGCCATCGGCAATTTCATCACGGTGATGCACCTGGATGGAGTTGGAGGCCAGAGCCGCCGTGCCATCCGTCTGCTCTGCAAGCGCCGCGCGAATGGCGGCATCCAGCCGGACCGTTGCATCGAGGGGATAGATGGATCGCATCTCCGGAGACATCTGGCACCAGAGAAAACGTACCGTGTCGGTTTCTTGTGAAACGCTTCGCGCAAGTCCTTCTGAGACAAACACCATTCCGTAGGTGGGACCTCCGGGCGCGCCGCCGGCACCGCCGGCAGACGGATCGGCAAATGGCGCAAAACGCGTCCGCACCAAGGCTCTGGACGTGACCATGTGCCAATTCAAATCAATGACACCGGCAATCCGCACCTCCGTTCCGTCGGCAAACGGCAAGACATCGCCAACATGCAAGCCCGTCAATCGGGACAGCATGACGGGAATGACGGCGCCATCCCCTGCTTCCATGGCCCGGACGGCCTCTTCTGGCGTTCCTTCGAGCCACTTCGCCGGCAAAAGCGGCGGCCGTGCATGGCGGTCGCCAGCCGGCGCAAAGGTCGCAGCCGGATCAATCCCGAACAGCAACAATACCGCCCGTGGAGCAATTCGCCCGCCGCGCGCCCGAATCGATTCCGCAAAACCGGGATCGGGCGGAAGCTGCGTTGCCTCAATGACCGCGACCTGCGACAAGGGGGCCGTTTTCCCTTCCGTCAAGACGCTACCGAGCCACTGCGCCTGCTCCGGCTTCAACCCCGTCGGCAAAAACGAAACAATGGCATCGGGCCATTCCGGCGACGGAATGTAGCTGACGATGAGCGATGCACCCCAGGTATGGATGGCGACATACGAACCGAGACCAAGCGCAATGGAAAGAACCACACCAAGCGCCCGCCCCGGACTCCGGGAAAGACGGCGCGACAGAAGAATCGGCTCCAACCGCAACAACGCTCCCAACGGATGCAAGCCAATCCGCTCCAGCAGACGAATCACAGGATGGACGAGCAAAACAGTTCCCGCAAATACGCAAGGCAACCCGATGACAATGAGCAGCGTGGTGCGAAGCGAAACCGAAAACCAGTTCGAAAAGGCCAATAACGGCATCGGAAGCAGAAGAAACACGCCGAGAACCGTCCGCCGGACGGAAACGAACTTGACTTGCAACCCCGCCTCAGACTCCGGAAACGCCTCAAGCGGACGGACTCGGGAAGCTAGTAGCATGGGAACAAAGGAGGCGACAAGCGAGGCGAAAAACGCCAATGCCGCCGTTCCCAAAACCGTATACGCACCCGGGTAGACCCGCCCCGCGAAATCCGCTCCGTGTCCCAAAGCCAGAAAGGCCTGCAACAGCAGCAACCCGGCAACCGAACCGATCACCCAGCCCGCAAACGAGAGGATGGACGTCTCCAGCAGAACGAGTCCGGCCACGCCACGCCGCGTCATGCCGGCGCAACGGAGCAATGCCAGCCTTCTCCGCTCCGCCGAAAGTCCCGAACATAGCGAGGTAATCAACATCACAATCGCCGTGAGAACCGCCAGCGAAAGCGACAGCGGAAGCGACTGGATCAAATGCTGGACGGCATCTCCGCGGAATTGTACCGCAAGATCCGTACAGGTCGTCAACCGCACCATCTCTTCCGCTCGGTTTTCCGGCAGCTTCGGCAAAAGCGCAAGATTCGGCCCCTTCGAGGCAAAAGGCACAAGCCTCCGCAAGCGCGCCATCCCGGAATCGGGTATGTAAATGGATGGAAATTCGCGGATTTTTCCATCCGACTCGAAGAATCCGGCAACCTGCAGCGTCAATGTTCCGCGCGCCAGTATGAGATCGAGCGTCGATCCGATTTCCGGAGCCGGAATGCGAGCGCTGAACAGACTTGTGGAAAAGAGAGCCGGAACAGCCTCCCCTTCCTCGGTCGCAGCCGCGCGAAACAATGCCAAAACCGAACCATCGATTGTCTGGTTGGCAAAAGGGATGCCGCCGTCCGGCCATGCGCATACACTCGCAAAAAGCGGGGGACCCTGCAGCGGAGAGCCTCCAGGGCGGATGTCGACCTGCGCGGACTCGACCGTCAGCAGAATGGCTTCCGGATGCGATTGGACAAATGCCGCCGGAAGTGGCGTCAGCCGCATCGCGCGCCGCCGGAAGTCGGGCTGCCGCGCGCCACCCGCGCCACCCGGAGCCGCCGGTCCGCGCATGGGCCCTGTCGCCCACGCCGGAAACGGCGCGGCACTCTGCCGGGCACGCACCTCTGCGCCGTGAAGCGCCGTATCGGTCAATCCAAGATGCCAGGCAAGCAAGCCGACCGCCGCCGCAATGCCGAAAAGGGCACAGGCCGTGCGGGCTTTATCCCGCCACAAGGAGCGAAAAACAAGAATCGGGTACAACATGAAAAAACTCCATTCCCCGTTAGGCGAGCTTATCGCGAAAATACCGGTCGAAAACCCGCGTTGCATCCCCATCCGGCTCAAAGCAATCGGTGAAAGCGCCATCCCGGAGGAGATGGATGCGCCGGGCGGAACTGGCGACGACCGGATCGTGCGTTACCATCAAGATGGAACAGCCGTTTTCGACATTGAGCTTCTTCAAGATGGCGCAGAGCGAACGCGCCGATCCTGCATCCAAGTTTCCGGTCGGCTCATCTGCCAGCAACACGGCCGGATTTCCGTACAAGGCCCGCGCCACCGCCACGCGCTGGCGCTCGCCGCCCGACAGTTGCATCGGAAGATGCTTCAGCCGGTTCGCAATCCCGAGCATTTCCGCCAGCTCATGGACACGGTCGCGATTGGGCTTTGCGCGATCCAGCAATTGCGGAAGCTCGATGTTTTCCTCCGCCGTCAAGGTCGGAATCAGATTGAAATCCTGGAAAACAAGCCCGATGCGACGGCGGCGAAACAGCGTCGCCTCGCGATCGCCCATCCGGTCAAATTGCCTTCCTTCGATTTCAATGGTTCCGCGGTCCGGCGCAATCAGGCACGCCAACAGATGCAAAAAAGTGGATTTTCCGGAACCGGACGCCCCCATGATGGTTTCAAAGGAGCCTTGCTCCATGGAAAAATCCAACCCGCGAATGACGTCAATCTTGGCGTCTCCTTGCCCAAATGATTTCCAAAGACCCTTTGCGGTCAAAACAGTAGATGTATTCATACCCGGATAAACGGCATTCTTTCCCAAAAAGTTCGCTCGCCCGGCAAAACCGGCTTTCCGGACAGGCGAAGGGCATTCTCCCCTATTTCGGCACAACCATCAACCCCCACCCGCCATTCCCGCGCATGACGATGCGTTTTTTTTTTAAGCCGCGGCTCCGGCTGCGGCAAGTACGCGGCAGAACTGCGCACCCCGCCGTCTCCAACACCCTTATCCCGGTTTTTCGGGGTAAATTCTTCCGGGCCCGGGTCAACGCCT
>JBJEVW010000022.1:0-5808 GCA_051884735.1 Kiritimatiellia bacterium
CGGTAGGACGCGATGATCGGCTGTCGGATCTCCCGACTCGCGCCGCCAACCCGCGCACCGCGCATACGCGAGTTTCGTTTCGGCACTTGAAAAAGACTGCGGCATTTTTGCGAGACGGAGGAATATAATTGAGCCTTTGTTTGCAAGGCGTTGATTCCTTTCCGGGAAAATTCACTCCGAAAAACCGGGATAAGGGTGGGGCAAAAAAAAGGGCTTGAGATTGGGATGGTTTCATGGCATAATTAAAGCCGTTTTCGACCTTCTATCTACTTTCTCATGCGTACGAGCTATCGATTTACAGAGTATTTCAGCTACCGCTGGTATTATTGCCGAGCGGAGTTGGTTGCCTTGTCCTTCGGTTCGTGATTGAGACAGAAATTCAGTAGATGCAATCTACGGAAACAGCAGATCAAATTGAAACATCCGGCAACCCTCAAAATGAAGGTTGTCGTTTTTTTATCCTTGTTTCACCCATTTTCCTTTTTTTACATGCACTTTACAACCATTGGCATTCTTGGCGTCGGTCACATTGGCGGATCCTTTCTCAAAGCCTTTCGGGGGTTGAAGGATGTGCCGCGGCTGATTGTCGGCGACACGGAAGAAGAGACGCTCCGGATTGTCCGGAAGAACGGATGGGCCGAGACGGTTTTCAATCCAATGGAAATGGCACCCGAGAAGGCATTTGCGCACTGTGATTTGGTTCTTTTTGCCATGCCGCCGGCGGCGGTCTCCCAAATTCTGCCTCGTTTCGCCGGGTGCGGGATTCCGTTGCTCAGCGATGTCGCCTCCGTAAAGGGGCCGGTATTGGAAGCGGCGAAGGGGCTTGGCAACTTCATCGGCGGCCATCCCATGGCGGGCACGGAAGGAGTTGGCATTGGTGCGTCCAATCCGCTTTTGTTCCACAATGCCGCCTTCATTCTGTGCGAACCGGAAGACTGCCGGGTGAAGCCGGAGATTCGGGAAGCGTACCATGCGCTTCTCAAGGAAATCGGGTTCCGTCTTTTTGAAATGGATGCCCGAACGCACGATCATCGCCTGGCGCTGATTTCGCATTTGCCGCATGTCGCCTCTTTTGCGTTGGCGGAATTAGCGGCGATGGAGCACGATGGTCTGTTGAAGGATTTGATTGGCGGCGGATTTCGCGACACAACGCGGATAGCCGCATCGGCGCCGAAGCTCTGGACAGAAATTTTGCGTTCGTCCCCGGCGCTTCCGGAGATCTTGGACGCCTATATCCGGAGGTTGCAACAGTTCCGCGAGATGCTTACTCCGAGCCATTCCTCTGCGGAGCTTTTCGGTTTGTTGAATACGGCCGAGCATTATCGTCGCCAGATTCCGGAAGGCTTGCATCGGGTGCCGCATGCCTCTTTCGAAGAGATTTCCCGTTCTTAGTTTTTATTGATATGAAAAAGTTTGCCTTATTGGGTCATCCTTTAGCCCACAGTCTTTCTCCACTCATTCATCAATCCATCTTTGATGCGGCCGGCATTGAAGGCACGTACGACCTTATCGATTTGGCTCCAGAGGAAGTATCCCAGCGTTTGCCGGGGCTTTTGCAGAGCTATCAAGGGCTGAACGTCACGATACCCCACAAACAGGCGGTATTGCCGTTTTTGACGGGATTGAGCCCGGCGGCGCGGCGTTGCGGCGCGGTGAATACGATTACGCGCGACGGCAAAGGCTACAATACGGACACGATTGGATTTTTGTCGAACGGGTTGCCGCTGGCCGGCGGAAACGTCTTGTTGCTAGGGGCGGGCGGCACGGCTCGCATGATGGCATTTGAGACGGTGGCGGCGGGAGCCAACTCGTTGACGCTCCACTGCCGTACGGTGGAAAAGGCGCAAGCCTTGGCAGCGTCCTTGCAGGCGGCATTTCCCACCAGCGGCTGCCAAATCGAAATCGTCTCGACACCGGAGGCGCTTTCCGATTCGTTGCAGAGCGCGACCGTTTTGCTGAATGGCACGCCTGTCGGCATGTGGCCGCATGCGGGCGGTTGTCCCGTCGATCCGAGTCTTCTGCATGACGATTTGGTTGTATTCGATCCAGTCTACAATCCGACCCCGACGCGGCTTTTGCTCAATACGCGCAAGAAGGGCGGCATTGCCTATGGCGGCTTGGGCATGCTGGTTCGCCAGGCGATTGCATCGCAGAACATTTGGAATCCCGAATTACATTTGGACGGAGATGCGCTGGCGTCGGCGATTTTGCCGGCGTTGACGCGGCATTTGCTCAGCGATCACCCGATCAAGATTTTGCTGATTGGCTTCATGGGGTCTGGCAAATCGGCGGTCGGCAAGCTTCTTGCGCAGAAATTGGGAATTGGTTTTGTTGATTTGGACGAAGTGCTTGTGCAAGAATCGGGCACGTCGATTCCGACAATGTTTGCGACGGTTGGCGAGAGTGGTTTTCGGGCTGTCGAAAGCCATACGGCCAAACGCGTATTGAGCCGTCCGGGCAGCGAAGTCGTATCGGCGGGTGGCGGGTTGCCTGTTTTCGGCACGAATCGCACGATGATCCGCAACACGAATACGCTGGTCGTGGCGTTGGATGCGCCCTTTTCCACGTTGTGGGAGCGGATTTCGTCGGGTCCGGCGGGCAGTCGTCCAAAAGCGAATGGCGGCGAGGCTTCCACGGAGGCGCTCTATCACCAGAGACGTCCGATTTACCGTTCCTTCTGCGACTATCTTGTTCAGACCGAGCAAAGTCGCACACCGGCGCAGACGGCGGATCTCGTCTTGCAGGGACTTGGCTTGACGGCTCTTGCCTAGAACCGCGCATTTTTCTTTCCCTTTTCATCCACTCTATTATTTTGTTTTTCCATGATTCTCGTACTGAAACAAGACATTACCCGCGAGCAGATTGATACGCTCTGCGAAACACTCGAAACCCGTTACAAAGTCAAAACCAATCCGATTTACGGAAAAGAGCAGACGATTGTCGGCCTGGTTGGCGACACCTCGCGTGTTCCCGAGGAGGAGATTTCGAATTTCGATACGGTTGAGCGCGTCGTCAAAGTCCAGGAGCCCTTCAAGCGTGCGAACCGGAAGTTCCATCCGGACAATACGGTTTTGAATGTCAATGGCGTTGAGATTGGCGGCCAGAAAGTCGTGCTCTGTGCGGGGCCGTGTGCGGTTGAGAACGAGCAGATGATCAGCGACATTGCGGCGGACGTGAAATCGGCCGGTGCGGTTTTGCTGCGTGGCGGTGCGTTCAAGCCCCGCACCTCTCCGTATGCGTTTCAGGGCCTTCGTGCGGAAGGTCTCCATTATCTGAAGGAAGCGCGGGATCGCACGGGACTTCCCATTGTGACGGAAATCACGAATCCGTCCCAGATCGATCTTTTCATGGAGTATGTCGACATCATTCAGGTTGGTGCCCGCAACATGCAGAATTTCGAGTTGCTCAAAGAGTTGGGGCGGCACAAGCGGCCGATTTTGCTCAAACGCGGTTTTTCCAATTCGATCAACGAACTGTTGATGTCGGCCGAGTACATTCTTTCGGAAGGCAATCCCAACGTGATTCTGTGCGAGCGCGGCATTCGCACCTTTGAGACGGCGACCCGCAATACGCTGGATCTTTCGGCCATTCCGGTTTTGAAGGCGAAGACGCATCTGCCTGTGTTTGTTGATCCGTCCCATGCGTCCGGCTTTGCCCCGTATGTGGAGCCGCTTGCGCTAGCGGCGATTGCCGTTGGTGCGGACGGCCTTGAAATCGAGGTTCACAACTGTCCGAAGTGTGCGCTTTCCGACGGACCGCAGCAGCTTTTGCCGGAACAGTTTGCAGGGTTGGTGAAGAAGGCGCGTGCCGTTGCGGAAAGCATTGGGCGCAGCCTCTAGCGGGCGGGGCGTGGTGTACGGTCAAGCCGCGCACCACGCCATTAGGCGCGAGGGGCGGAGGAATCAGCGGTAGCCGGTGCGGAGGATGTCATTGGCGAGTTTGATTTCCTCGGAAGAAGGAGTCCGCACATTTTCGAGGCCGTACGGGATTCCGAGGGCCTTCCATTTGAAAACGCCGAGCGTATGGTAGGGAAGGACTTCGACCCGTTTGACGGCGGTGCCCAGAGAATCGATGAACGCTGCGGTTTTTTGAAGGCTTTCCGGATTGGTTGTGATTCCGGGGACGAGGACATGCCGAATCCACAAAGGATGGTTGATTTCGGCGAGGAAACGAGCCATGTCGAGGATATTGCGGTTGCCGTGTCCGGTCAGTTCCCGATGGGCCGATGAATCGATGTGTTTGATATCCAGCATAAACAAATCGGTCTTATCGGCGATTTTCCGGAAGGATGAGAAAAAGGGCTCGTTTCGAGTAAAGGGTTCGCCGGCGGTATCGATACACGTATGGATGTTGCGCTGTTTGGCGAGGGTGAGGAGTTCGAGCAGGAAGTCCGTCTGGAGAAGCGGTTCGCCGCCGCTAATGGTGATGCCGCCTTTTGCGCCCCAGTAATCGCGGTAGCGCATGGCGTCCTGCAAGACCTTCTCCGGGGACTCCTCTCGGAACGTATCCGGGCGGGCCCATGTATCGGGGTTGTGGCAGTATTTGCACCGCATGAGACAGCCCCCGAGAAAAATGATATAGCGGATACCGGGGCCATCGGAGCAACCGAAGGATTCGGTCGAGTGGATCAGACCAGTTGACATACGGAGAAGGGGTTGGAGAGTCGAGAAGCAGGGCGGTGAAAATCGGGCAGGGAGCGCGAATGCACTCCCTGCCCGGCGTTTATCGGAAGGTGGAACCGATTGCGTCAACCGGTCACGCGTACGGCTTAGAGCCGATCGTGGCAGGTCCGCTTAATCACATCCATTTGCTGTTCCTTGGTCAAGTCGATGAACTTGACGGCGTAACCGGAAACGCGGATGGTGAAGTTTGCGTACTCGGGCTTTTCGGGGTGTTCCATGCAGTCGATAAGCTTCTCGGTGCCGAACACGTTGACATTCAAGTGGTGGGCGCCCTTGAGGAAGTAGGAGTCCATGACCTGAACGAGGTTCTCGATGCGTTCCTCTTCGGAGTTTCCGAGGGCGGACGGGTTAATCGTCTGGGTATTGGAGATACCGTCGAGCGCCTGTTCGTAGGGGAGTTTGGCGACGGAGTTGAGCGAAGCGAGGAGGCCGTTTTTCTCGGCGCCGTAGGAGGGGTTTGCGCCCGGGGAAAGCGGTTCGCCGGCGGGGCGGCCATCGGGCATGGTACCGGTCGCTTTGCCATAGACGACGTTGGATGTAATCGTCAAGATGGAAGTGGTCGGTTCGGCATTGCGGTAGGTCGGGTGTTTCCGGATGAGCGTAATGAATTCGCGGAGCAACCAGCGAGCGATATCGTCGGCGCGATCGTCATCGTTTCCGTAGCGGGGGAAATCACCCTCGATTTTGTAATCGACGGCGAGACCGTCCTCATCGCGGATGACGGAGACCTTGGCGTACTTGATTGCGGAGAGGGAATCGACGGCATGGGAGAATCCGGCGATACCGGTTGCGAAGGTGCGGCGGACATCGGTATCGATGAGCGCCATTTCGGCGGCCTCGTAGTAGTACTTGTCGTGCATGTAGTGAATCAGATTGAGCGTATTCACGTACAAGCGGGCGAGCCATTCGAGCATCAGCTTGTACTTCGAGAGGACCTCGTCGTACTTGAGGACGCTGGCGGTGATGGGCGCGGTCGGCGGAGCGACCTGGGCGCGCGTCTTTTCGTCGACACCGCCGTTGATGGCATACAGGAGTGCCTTTGCGAGGTTGGCGCGGGCGCCGAAGAACTGCATTTCCTTGCCGGTCTGCGTTGCGGAGACGCAGCAGCAGATGGAGTAGTCGTCCC
>JBJEVW010000023.1:0-5711 GCA_051884735.1 Kiritimatiellia bacterium
GGACGTCATAGTCGCTGTCCGGCGAGGCGAATCCCCATGCCCTCGATCCGCTCTCAACGGCAAAAAGAACCCGGCATCCGTGCCTGCCCTCGATACCGCGGAGTGCTTCGCAAATCGTTTCTTTGCTGTCTTTCATACCACACCAGCCTCCTTCATGACTTCGGCGATCAAGGCGTCAACAGCGGCCCTATCGCAGTCGGGCGGCAGATGGTTCTTGCCGCTTTCGATAATTCCCCGCTTCTCGTCCGCGAACGCCATAAGCTCGTCAAAACGCCACTCGCCACGCCGAATGGAAAGAAGCGTGTCGAGAAGATCCCCCGAAAAGCGCACCATGGGACGCCCCGTTTTTACGATGCTTTCGCCTGACATCAAAAGTCGCACAAGATGCATCATGTTTTTCGCGTCGTAGTCCATCTGCCCGCGCTCCTGCGCCGTCCATCTCGACTCGTTGCGGTTGCGCCGCCAGTCCCAATACTCACGGTGCTGCCGTTTCGCGCTGTTGAACGCCTGTTCATTGTAGATGAGAATGCCGATGCGGTTCGCGGAATTGAGCATCGCGTCATCGGACTCGACCAGCATTCCTCCGCGGAAAACGCCACCGCCCGCCATTTCGCCATCGTCGAACAAGGCGTACATATTTGCGGACCAACTGCCGATAAGCCGCTTGACTTTGCAGCGGGACAAGTCGATTCCCGCTTCCCGGACCGGGATGGCGCTCCCTTTTGCATCATCCAGAAAAAGGCAGTAGTCCTCCGCTAGCGGCGGCTCCTCCGGCCACGGATTCCACACACGCTTGTTCGCTCCCTTTGCCTTCTTGATTTGGCTCAACGCATAGCACAGATGGCTATCCACGGCCTTCTGCGTCACAAACAGTTCCCGATTGGAAACAAGCTTGGAATAGGACGGTGTGATTTTGAGAATGCAATCTTCCGGCAAGAACAACATCTCCATCGTCGTCGGATTTGCCTCGGCCATCAACTCGCAAAAGCGCACCAGTGAATAGTACGTCTTGTCGTTTCGATTGTCCGAAACCTGTTTGGGGGGCTGGACGAGTCGTGCGTACGCTGCGGACGGCACGACAAAGACGCCTCGAATGTCCGTATCGCTGTTCGCGTTCTGCGTTCCGTATGCCCGGCTTCCGACAATTCCACGAAACAACACAAGCGGATGATCCGCATTTTCTAGGCTTTCGATCTTGTATTCCATCGTTTATCCTTCCGCAAGAAAGGAAAGAAGAGATCGGCGATAGGCGCTCGCCTTCGAAGAGGCCGCAAGCTGTCGGAACCGGTCAGACGGCGTTTCGCGTTCGCATAGACAAAGATTGCTCGTCCGCTCGACTGGAAGATACTCCGTCCAATGAACCGCCACCTTGTGGTATTTGCCGTCTTGGCCAAAGACCATCTCGTAACAGACGCGCTCTTCTCCACGATACCCGTGGGCCGTAACGGCAATGGTGTTTTCTCCTTCTTCGCTCTGCACAATTTTGGTTTTCAAGAGGCTCCGGGTAATGCAATCAGGATGTTGGAACTTTTCTTCACCATGATAGTTGGCAACGGCTTCATGTTCCCAAAACGATGAATTTCTGCGCCTGAGAACGTCTTTCCAAATCTCCTTGTGCGTCCGCATCTGCTGATAAAGCGGAATCGACAGCACAGGTGCAAGCGCGAAATAGGCGTCCTTGAAATAGCGCTCGTTGAACGCTTGGAAAAAAGCTGCTGCATCATCGTAATCCCAATTGCGGAATCGCGATGGATCGGTATCGATGGTTGCTTCGTTAAGATGTCGCGAGATTAAGAAATTGATCTTTCCCTGTTTCAAAAAGGAAAAATCATCTCCGTAGCCAACTGTCGTATCTTTCATGAGATGCAGCATCTGGGTCTGCGCAATGGGTGTAAATAGAAGTCTGAATTCGACTTCGTTGTCGCGGTCTTTGGCATGAAACCACGTCTCGAACTCATGATTGGCCATCAAGGTGAAATTCGAGTCGTCCGTAAGATTGCGCGAGTAGGCCTTCAGGTCATTGAGACGCTTTTTCTTGCGGATGTTATTCCAAAAAGCCCCTTCTTTTTCGCTCAAGCCGGATGGCAGGCGCGAAAAGTTCAGATTCGGCGCGGCATCATTGCCGTATACAAGCATCTTATGTTCTTTGTAAATCGGGATTGGCTTCTTGACCGTTGCACGGAGCGTCTCATAGCGGCGTACACGATATCGTTTGCCATCGGCTCCTGTTTCCCATTCCGCCCAGGAAATCTCTTTCGTTCCCGTATACTCCTGCTCGCCCCACTCCATATCCAGATAGTGCCCAAACACAAATGGATTTCCGTTGATGACGCCCGATTGCGCAAACAGGATGGACTTGTCGGCATTGAACGAATCGTCCCAGCCGAAATCGCTGCGAAGGGAGGAAAGCCGCTCGACCGTGAAATAGGGATCGAACGCCAGTCGCGGTACAGCCGCTTCCATCAATTTGACCGTCAAATCCCACGTATACGACCGGTTCAAGGGCTCCATCTGTTTCCAGGCAATCGCTTTCTTCGTTTCGATTTTACCCTCCAGCTTGGCCAATCGCTTCGCAACCGCGTGAATCCGATGCAGCATGAAACCGGAAAAAACGGCGGACGCCACAATCCCGGCAATCCACCACCCCTTGACCTCCAGGCCGGCATCCTGATTGGCAAGCATCCCAAGCAACGCAACAAGCACACCAATCATTCCAAGCGCAACAAGCCAAGCGAAGCACATTTTCTTCGTACGTGCAGATGCGGCTTTTTTCTGCAGTTCTTTGATTCGTTTGACGAGAAGCCGATTGGCGCAAACATCCACTCTGGACATTTGCGTCAATGCTTGGAATTTCTCGCGCGTCAACGCAGCGAATGTCTCTCGAAATTCATCGCGATAACGCGCAAGTGGTTCATAGACATCCTCAATCAAAAGAACGTCCCTCTCGCCTGCAGTTTAGTCTCCGTTGAGGCGGTAAACGGAATGCGGGTCGTATAGCCGGCGCGTGCAGCGACAATCTGCTTGGTCGGCCAAGCGAAAAGATCCGTATTCCATTGCATGACGGAATCATTGTAGAGCTGCCGCGCTGCGGTGATTTCCTTCTGGAGATAGCTGTTCTGTTGCATTGCCTCGGCGATGGCAGCATGGGCCTTGAGCTCCGGATAGGCCTCGACTTGCGGGAACAACCGCCCAAAGCACCCGTCAATCTGGGTCGCGACGGCATTTCGCTCCGCATCGGGAAGATGCCCGCCTCGAAACGCCGAAACCGCCTTCATCACATCCTTGTCAAGATCAACCGCCTTCTCAAGCAGCTTCGCCAGATTTTTCAAGATCTGCACACGCTGCTCGAGATAATTGTCAATCGTTGAAGCATCGGCCTGAATCTTCTGCTGAAGCTGCTGGAAGTAGTTCTTGGCATTGATCTTCTTGAAAAGAAAAATCAGTCCGGGAAGAATGCCGAGGCACCACAAGACAATTTCAAACAAGGTCGAACCCCAACCGACTCGACATGGGATCTGTTTCTCGATGACATTGATGTCGCGCCCCGAAGAATTGACGTTTCCTGTCATTTCATCCAATTCGTTTGCCATTGTTTGTTTCCTTCTTTTTCTGTTTGAAATCTTTTGTATGGAAGAAATCCCGAAACCGGGATGAACGGCAGAGGAAAGCCGGCGGTCAAAAAGCAATCCGGTGCCATTGCGCAACTATTTTATTGATTCATGCAATAATAACAAGAAAAGAATTTTCTGTTTTCATAAAATTCGAAAATCCATCTGTTTTCAGAAAATTTTGCCGACGCCAACCGGCAGAAACCAGAACGCCGCATGCCGCTTGTCAGGCGCCTCCGCACCGTTCTGGGCTTCCGTCAGATGCGCCCCGATTGCTGCAACAAGGCAAAGGCGACATCCATGAACTTTCGGGCCTTGGACGTCAGCGCCGAGAGTCCGAAACACTTGATAGCCTCCCGGTACAGCTCGTCTTTGTGGCATCCCCCTAACTCGGACAATACTTCGCACATGGCATTGACGATTTCTTCCGGAGGAATCTCCTCCAGTAGGCGCTTCGTTTTCTCATCGTCCGACGAAATGCGGTATTCCACATATTCCCCCGGATTCGATCCAACCGGCCAATAGACAGTTCCCGTCTCATGCCGCGTCACCGGATGCCCGACCGGCATGCAAACATCAAGGACCTTGTTCACATTCTCGGTTATGCGTGTCAGGCCCCAGGCCTTTGCCACCCGCTTGCGAAGAACCGCCTCGAAAATGGGACCTTCGGCAGTAACGATTTCCGTCATCATTCGCCGGATCTGGTTGCGTACAGTACCATCATAGAAGCGGTCATGGGGATAGACAACCGGACTCGTCCAAGGTTTGTACAGCGGATGGGACGGAGCAGCACTCGCAACGGACGGCGTCTCCTCTGCGGCAACGGACGGATTGGCGAGCTCGGGCACAAGCTCTGGAACGGGATCCGCTTTTCCCTTCCGGATGTCCTCAATCGTTTTCAACAGTGCCTCTTCGGCACGTTTGCGGTCGTAGGCCCAATCTAGACTCCATACGCGGCACATGTGCCATCCCAACCCGCGAAGGACACCCGTACGGTTGACATCGCGGTCTTGCGCCGTGCGCTGTCCGGCATAGGCCGGTCCATCACACTCGACGCCCAGCAAATAGCGAGACGGATCGTCAGGATCCCGGACGGCGATATCGATGCGATATCGGGAACTGCCGACTTGGCGCGCAACTTGATATCCGCTATCCTCCAGGAATTTCGCGACGACCATGCTGAAGCACTCGCCGTCTGCTGAATCGACCGAAGACGACAGTCTCCCACGCCCCCTCTCCGCATACTCCAAAAAGGCCTTCAAATGCTCAGCGCCAACCGCCTTCGTCCTGCCGTCCTCGCCCGCATCGATCTGCGATGCATGAACGGACGAAAACACGACGACTTGCTCCTTGGCGCGCGTGACCGCCACATTAAGTCGACGCTCGCCACCAGATCGGTTGAGCGGTCCGAAATTCATGGCAAACTTTCCATTCTCGTCCGGCGCAAAACCAACCGAGAACAGAATGACGTCGCTTTCGTCTCCCTGCACATTTTCGAGATTCTTCACGAAATAGGCATTCGGCCCTTCTTCCGGCAACAGCTTTTCCAATTCGGGATCGTCCGAACGGCGCTCTTCAAGGAGGGTGCGAATGACTTTCTGCTGCGGCAGACTGAAGGCGACAACACCAATCGATCTTGGCTTGTAATCGGGCTTCTTGACTTCTCGGCAGATGTAATCGACGAGCGCGGTTGCCTCGACCTTGTTGACCTTTGGCCCTTTTCCGTCTTTCTCACACATGCCGCCCTCGATAAAAACGAATTTGACGCCGAGTCGCGGCGAATTGGCCGCCGCAGGGAATGTATAAAGCTTGTTGGAGTAGTAGTGCTCATTGCTGAAGGCGATCAAGGACTCGTGCCGGCTGCGGTAGTGCCAATTCAGATAGGTCGAATGGACGCCCGCAACGAGGCATTCATCCAAAATGCTCTCTTGGTCGGCAATTGTTTCGTCATCCTCGTTTTCGCTTTCGGCATCGCCTTTCTGGAAAAAGTTCGTCGGCGGCATTTGCTTGGGATCGCCAACGACCACCAACTGCTTTCCGCGCGCAATCACGCCAATGGCATCCCAAACCGGAATCTGCGATGCTTCATCGAAAACAATCAAG
>JBJEVW010000024.1:0-5706 GCA_051884735.1 Kiritimatiellia bacterium
CCATCAAACTTCGGATTTACTTCTGGAATCCAAGTTTACTTCTGAACGCGACCAAACATTTTGTCGGGCGGTTGAAGAAAGAGGAAGCGTTCTTCAGTCCGGAGTCCGGAATGGGGCGGGGAACCCGACGACCAGAAGAGAACGCGGAAAAAAGGAGGACGAACCGCGCAGCGTGCGACGGCGCGAGCCGGGAAACCCGCCGCCAATCGGCGAATCACCATACAGCTTGCGATGCGTTGTGGGTGCCCACGCCAGATGAGAAGGCGGTTGTTTAGAAATAAAAAAAAAACTATGATGAAAACGGCAATGAGATAGTATGGGAGTTCTTTGATGTGGAAAGCCATCCTGTAGCCCGTGCAAATGGTGTGGCTACGATCAAGTCTCAAGTTAACCATCGAGTGCAGAAAATCAAGCAACGTTATTTATGGGGATGGCTTGGCGTTTTTTGACGGAAAAGTTGCTTTTTGATAGGATTTCCCAAATCTATTTTTTAGGCGCAGGATTCCTTTTGAGGAGAATTTGACATGAATAAACGCAGAATTGTTGTTACGGCAGCCTTGCCGTATGCCAACGGCAATATCCATTTGGGGCACCTTCTGGAATATCTCCAGACGGATTATTGGGTCCGTTTCCAGAAAATGCGGGGCAACGAATGCGTTTACATTTGCGCGGACGATACGCATGGTACGCCGATCATGATCCGGGCCCGCAAGGAGAACCGGACGCCGGAAAATCTGATTGAAGAAATGTGGAAACTCCATTTTGAGGATTTTTCCGCTTTTCAGGTCGGATTCGACAATTTCTATTCGACGAATTCGCCGGAAAACCTCGCGTTCTGCACCGATATCTTTGCCAAACTGCAGCAACATGGCGCGCTGATTACGCGAACGGTCGAGCAATTGTATTGCCCGAATTGCAAGATGTTCCTGCCCGATCGGTTTGTGAAGGGCACGTGCCCGAAGTGCGGCGCCACGGAGCAATATGGCGATTCATGCGAAAAGTGCGGCTCGACATATGGATTCGACGAATTGAAGGAGGCGCATTGCGCGACTTGCGGGTGCACCGATCTCGAGATTCGCGGCGCGGAACACATTTTGTTCAATCTCGCGAAATTCAAGCCGTATTTGAAGGAATGGCTGGAAGGGCATACGCCAGGCGATGTCGCCCGCAAATTGCAGGAATGGTTCGGCGAAGACAAGGAACTGCTGCCGTGGGACATTTCGCGTGACGCTCCGTATTTCGGCTTTGAGATTCCCGGACATCCCGGAAAATTCTTCTATGTCTGGTTGGACGCGCCGGTCGGCTACATGGCGTCGCTCAAGAACTGGTGCGACAAGCATGGCGAGAAATTCGAAGAATGGTGGCAGAACCCGGAAGCCGAACTTTACCACTTCATCGGCAAGGATATCGTCCGCTTCCACTGTCTGTTTTGGCCGGCGCTTCTCCACGCCTCCGGATACAAGGGGCCGACGCATGTCAACGTGCATGGTTTCCTAACCGTCAACGGCGAAAAGATGAGCAAGAGCCGCGGCACATTCTTGAATGCGCGCGTCTATCTCAACCATTTGGATCCTAGCTATCTCCGCTATTACTACGCTTGCAAGGTCAACAACACGACAGACGACATCGATTTGAATCTGGACGATTTTGTCCAGCGCGTCAATGCGGATCTTGTCGGCAAAATCACCAACCTCGCGTCCCGCGGTGCGCAAATGATCGGAAAGCGTCTGGATGGGCGTCTCGGCGAACCCGACGAAGAGGGTGCCGCCCTCATCCGCGATGCGCTCTCCCGTGCCGAAGTGATTGCGGGTCATTACGAGTCCCGTCGTTTTTCGCAGGTGCCCGTGGAAGTATGCAAGATTGCGGATGCGGCCAATGCCTATTTCGATGCGCACGCGCCATGGAAAACCATTGAAAGCGATCCAGAGGGTACGCGCAAGGTCTTGACGACGATTCTCAACCTCTACCGGATCCTTGCAATCTATCTGCGTCCGATTTTGCCGGTGTACGCCGATAACGCTGCCGCGCTCTTCGGGGAAGAACCGTGGACCTGGGCGTCGCTTGATGCGCAGCTCGTGAATCGGCCCATTGGCGAGTATCGTTATCTCGCGACCCGCATTGATCCGAAGGCCGTTCAGGCGATGATCGATGAACAGAAGGCGCTTTTTGCCGCTTCGGCACCGGCTCCGGCACCTGCACCGGCCGCTGCCGCTTCCGCCGATGTGCCGCCTTTGAAGGAAACGATCGACTTCTCGCGGTTCGATGCGTGTGATCTGCGCGTGGCTCGCGTCGAAAGTTGCACGGCAGTCCCCAAGAGCAAGAAACTCGTCCGTTTCGAATTGGATGTCGGGGCATTGGGCCATCGAACCGTCTTTTCCGGCATTCGCGCCTACTATCCCGATCCTTCCGTATTGGACGGAAAACTCGTCGTTTTTGTCGCCAATCTTGCGCCCCGTGAAATGAAGAACGTCGGTACGAGCGAGGGAATGGTTCTTTCGGCCGGCATGGCGGAAACCGGTATTTCGGTCTTGACGGTTCTCGGGTCTGCGAATCCAGGCGATCCCGCTTGCTGATCGCCTAGGGTCAAGCGTGATATGGCAGAGCTGGACTCGTCCACCGAAGAATGGAAGCATGCATTGCGCTTGGTGCGGGAGCTGTATAGACTTGCGCCGGGTGCTTTGGAGCGCTCCCGTCTGTTGCGGGATGTTCGCTCGGCTCTGGAGACGGCACAATCGCCGCGACTGCGGTCGTTGGCTCGCCTTGTGACGCCGGAGGCCGATGCACGGCAGTTGTTGTGCGTCCTTGTGCCGTTGGAGCGCGTCGACAGCCGCACTCGTATTACGGATGCGGATATGGAACTGACGGATTCGGACCGCCTGCCGGAATGCGTCCCGAAATCGCGTATGCCGATGATTGCCGTAGCCGACAATTTGCGGAGCGTCTTCAATGTAGGCGGGCTTTTCCGTACGGCCGATTTTTTCGGATTTGAAGAACTTTGGCTTTGCGGGTACACGGCAACGCCCGAAACGGCGCCGCAATTGGAACGGGCCGCATTAGGGGCTGTCGCGTCCGTCTCGTGGCGTTCGTTCGATTCCATCCGGGACGCCGTTTCGGAATTGCGTCGGCAGGGAAGGAGCATTTACGCGTTGGAAACCTCAAGACGTGCAGTGCCGCTTCCGTCTGCCTCCATTGATTTCCCAAGCGCCCTTCTGCTGGGAAGTGAACGATTCGGACTCGATCCGGACGTCGTTGCTTCCTCCGATGCGTGCATTGCCATTCCGGCTTCCGGAGTCAAAAACAGTCTCAATGTCGTGACGGCTTTTGGTATCGCCGCCTATCAGGCTCGTCTCTGTTACGACGCCAAGTTTTCAGCCTTGAAATAGTTTTCGGTTTTTCAATCTTCTGCTCGCCATGCGTATTAGTCAAATTGCTTTTCTTGCTTCTTTATGCGCTGCAATTTTCGCAGGCTGCGCTTCGCCTCCGCCGCCAAAAGCTCCGGATCCGGCCGATTTGCTGGGAACCGCCAATTATTTGAGGGGCCGGGTCTATAGCGGCGATATCGGCGCTTTTTACCGGTCGCTTCCGGAGTCTTATCGCCAGAACATCCGGATGCTTGGCTCGGTTGCGGCGCGTTCGATGGACGATGATATGTGGCTCGCGTTTCAAGGGCTCTGGATGGATGTTGCCTTGTTGTTGGACAAACAGTCGGGCCGGATTGCAGATTTTCTGTCGGATGAACCTTTGCCGTACCCGACGCGCGAGCAGTTTTTGGTCATTCGGGCATACGATGTGCGCCAATTGGGGCGTTCTCTTTCCAAAACCGTTCGACAGCTCGACCGGGCTGATCTCCGCGAGGGGAAAATCGAATCTTTTTTGGACTGTGAAGGGGTTCAAGAGACCGTAAGCCTTATCATGCGGCTTGGGAAACAGTCGGGCCGTTGGATGGAGCCGCTCCGTCTAGCGGAGGATACGGCACCGGAAACGTTGAACATGGTTTATTGGGTGGGAGAACAGCCCGTGACAAACCGTGTCGAGTGGACGAATGTGGAAGGACGGTGGGTTCCGCAAACGGTTGCCGTCGCGTGGCCCTTTGTTGCCGGGGACGCGCTCAGCCGGTTGGAAGCGCTTCCGAAAAGCGATCAAGACCGGGCAAAATTTCTCCTTCACATTTGGGCCTTGCGCAAGCAGATCCGGCTTATGTCAAAAGCGGGTTCCCAGGAAGAATTCGAAGCCGTACTTTTGCCGTTTTTGCGTACTTGGCTGTAGAACAGGGCGGCAACCCTGACGCCACTCGGGCCTCCATCGTTCTCGCGTGGTTTTCTTAGCGGTTTCAAGAAGCCGGTTCTCCCGCAAAGAGGACCGGCTTCTTTGCCGTCTGAATGGAATGATGCAATTTTGTTTGATGGCAAGGCAACTTCCGCTCGTTTGCCGGTTGGTTAAACAATTCTCTAAAAAAAAAAACGCTTGATTCTATTTCTTTGTTATGGAAGAATATTGTCATGCAGGATTGATTGGGACACTCGGAAAATCTCTTCCCAGCATGAAAATTCCATTCATGCGATTTCGTTTCTCCCATTTCGATGTCCCTGTCGATCACGACTCAGAATCATGAAAGACCTTTACGCCCACAGCCGCGAAAACGAACCACCCGAACAGTGGCAGAAAATAATCTTTTGCATATGAAACATTTTTATACACAACACCTAATAGAATGGCTGACATGAAACGCTATCCAATCAAGATGGAAATTGCAGGTTCAACGGCGATGTGGACGCGTCCGGACACGGGCGATTGTCCAGTCAGCTATCCGGCGCCGACCTATTCGGCCGTTCGCAACATCTTCCAGTCTATCCTCTGGGGACAAGCGGTCGAAATCATTCCGACGCAGGTGGACATCTGCGCTCCGCTCCAGTTTCACACCTACAATACAAACTACGGCGGCCCGTTGCGAAAGTCGGGTGTCGTCAAGTCGGGTGGTGGCTATCAACTTCTCGCGACCGTTCTCACGAACGTACGATACCGGTTGTTCGCCGACGTCGTTGAAGTTCCGCCTTCAGAATCGGAAAGCGTGCGAACCCGCGAATGGCGGAAGTCGACCAAGTCCCCCGGACATGCATATCAGGAGATATTCGATCGGCGACTCGTTTCCGGAAAATGCTTTCATACGCCGTTCCTTGGGTGGAAGGAGTTTGTCGCTTCCTATTTCGGGCCACTCCGCGTAGAGACGCGGCCGGTGGATATTACGACGGTTCTGCCGTCCATGTTCTGCAAGGCCATCTACGGGGCTGACGGGAAAGTTCTTCGTTATGAGTTCGATCAGAATGTCAGGATCGAGCATGGTTCGCTACGTTTCTCTTCAGCACAACAGGAGTCCAAATATGCTTAATGAACTGAAAGTTCTTTCCGATTCCATTCGAGCGGCGGGAATTTCCGGCGAGGAATGGGATGACAGTTTCAAGGAGATCAAAGTCAAGGGATCGCCGTGTTTCGTCGTTTCGCTTTCCGAAGAAGGGGAAATCGCCGATGTTCGCTTTCTTGAATCAGAGAGAGCGAAGGTACTGCGGACTTGGCAAGGCGGAAGCAACGGAGAGTGTTTTCCCAGCTTTAACCTGCTTCCGTATTACGAATTGCAAGAGGACAAAGAGGCTTCGCCAGGGCTGACGCATTAGAGTAGCGCCGCACCGAACCCGATGCGTTTGGCCAAAT
>JBJEVW010000025.1:0-23597 GCA_051884735.1 Kiritimatiellia bacterium
GCGCCCTACCACAACGGGACACGGGCGTGTGCGCAATGGATCTGTGCTTGGCCGCGCTGTTTTTAACCACAAAAGGAACACAAAGAGCGATGGGGCGGGATGGATAGGAACACAAAGGCTAAGGAAGCGGAAACAGAAAGCATAAGGAGATTTTTGTTTTTCTTTAGGCGTACTTTGAACCTATAAAAAACAATCTTGTCTTTACACGACGTGCCTGAGAAGATTGCCCGTGGCGGCTCGCCACCTTTGTGTTCTTTTTCGCGCGGCTTTGCTTTGTGGCTTAGCCCCGGCCCCGTAGCCCCCCTAAAAAACTTTGTGGCTTGACTTTGCGGCTTTCTCTGCGCGGGGAGCGAGGATGCGGGAAGGAAAACGCATCGGTTCTGTCGCCCGCCCGCACCTATCTTTCACAAAAGAAATGCTTTTGGTAGGATATCGTTCATCTTGCCAATATTCTTCCTTGATATGAACGAAAAAAATCCTCTTGTCGGCCTTGTCATGGGTTCCGACTCCGATTGGCCCGTTGTCTCAAAGGCGCACGAAACCTTGAATGAACTTGGGATCGCGCATGAAGTCCGCGTCATTTCCGCTCATCGCACCCCGGAAACGGCGCACGAATACTCCGCCACGGCCGAAGCCCGCGGTCTCAAAGTGATTCTTGCTGCAGCCGGCGGCGCGGCCCATCTCGCCGGCGTTCTTGCCGCTTCCACCATCCTCCCCGTTGTCGGCATTCCCGTTCCGGGCGGTTCGCTGAACGGACTCGACGCCTTGTTGGCGACCGTTCAGATGCCTTCCGGAATTCCGGTCGCCACCGTGGCGGTCTCCTCCTCGGGAGCGGTCAATGCCGCTCTTCTTGCCGCACAAATACTCGCCCTCTCCAATCCGGAACTGGCCGAAAAGCTTCGCGCCCGCAAGAAAAAACTCGCCGAAAAGGTTGCCGCCGCCAACGAAAAACTGCAGGCGCAACTCTAAAGCCGCATTTCCCTCTTTTTTTCTGTATCTTTCGCACCCCTTAAGCCGCCCCTTTGACGGAGCGCCGTTTTCTGCCATGATTCGCGTTCGTTTCGCACCCTCTCCAACCGGAAATGTCCATATCGGCAATATCCGTGCCGCTATTTTCAACTGGCTTTACGCCCGCCATACCGGCGGCAAATTTCTTCTTCGCATCGAAGATACGGATTTGGTGCGATCCACTCCGGAGGCGATCCAGAAGGTTTTGGACGCCATGGAATGGCTGGGGCTCGACTACGACGAGGAGGTCGTCTACCAGACGCACAATCTGCCCGACCATCGTGCCGCCGTCGAAAAACTTCTCGCATCCGGCCACGCCTATCGCGCCAAGAAAGGCGAAGGCGGCGAATGCGTTCTGTTCCGCATGCCAAAGGAAGGCACCATTGAATTCCAGGATCTCGTCAAAGGCCGCATGCACAAAAAGGCGGAAGATCTCCAGGATTTTGTCATCGTGCGCTCGGATGGTTCGCCCGTCTTCCATATCGCCAATGTCGTAGACGACATCAAGCAGGGCATCACACATGTCATCCGCGGCGACGACCATGTCGAAAACACCTTCAAGCATATCCAGATTTTCAAGGCTCTCGGAGCACCCGTTCCGACCTATGCCCATCTGCCGATGATTGTCAATGCAATGGGCAAACCCTACTCCAAGCGCGATGGAGCCGCCTTTATCGGCGAATTCAAGGAACAAGGCTTCCTTCCGGAAACTTTGTTCAACTTCCTCCTTCTTCTCGGGTGGGCTCCCGGCGATGATCGCGAAGTCATGACGCGCGAAGAAATGATCGAAGCCTTTTCGCTGGAGCGGTGCAAAGCAAGTCCTTCCCGGTTCGACATGAAGAAATTGCTTTGGATGAATGGCGAATACATCGCCAAGATGCCGCGTGAAACCTTCCGCAAGCTTTTCACCGAGCGCCTGGACGCGGCGGGCCTTCCCGCCGAACCTCTTGCCTGCTCGCTAGACGATCTCATTCCCTGCGTCCAGATCCGCACGAAAACGCTCAACGACATTCCGCGCAACTGTTCGTTCTTCTTCACGGACGACATCGCCTACGATTCCGCCGCCGTGGAAAAGCGCCTCCACAAGCCCGGCGCCGTCGAAACGCTTGACGCCGTTGCCAAGGCATTCGAAGCGCTGCCGGAATTCACTGTGGAATCCACCGAACACGCCATTCGCTCAATGGCGGAGGAAAAGGGCGGCATGGGCGCGCTCGTCCATCCGATTCGCGTTGCAGTTTCCGGCTTGTCCGAAGGCCCCGGCCTCTTTGAAATGCTCGCCCTGCTCGGTCGCGAACGCGTTCTCGCCCGCATCCGCAAGGCGCAAACCCTCTAACATTCCACCTTTTCTTTTTCCGTTCACATGTTTACAGCGAAAATCATCGGCGCAACCGGTTACGGCGGCATCGGCATTATCGAACTTCTGCTTCGCCATCCGGAGGTCAAAATCCAGACGCTTGTCGCCAAAGAGAGCGCGGGAACCATTCTCTCCGATCTCTACCCTCACCTGCTCGGCTTCTGCGACATGCCCGTCGTCGATCCCGAATCCGAAGCGGCTCGCGAACCGGCCGATATCGTATTTTTCTCCACACCCGATCGCGTCGGCATGTATGGCGCACGCGCCGAGCTGGAACAGGGCGCCAAGGTTATCGACTACTCCGGCGACTTCCGCGCCAACACCGTGGAAGACTACGCCGAATATGCACGCCGGATCGGAAAGGATCCCGTACACGCATCGCCGGATCTCCTCGTCGAATCCGCCTACGGCGCGGCTGAACTCCATCGCAAGGAACTGACGCCCGCCCGCCGCATCGTCGGCAACCCCGGTTGCTTTGCCATCTCCTGCATCCTCGGTCTGGCTCCCGTCGCGGCCGCCAAGCTCTTCCGCCCGAATTCCGTCATTTGCGACTGCAAATCCGGCATTTCCGGCGCCGGCAAAAAAACCGCCGCCGCGCATCACTATCCCAATCGTTACGATATGATGAATGCGTACCGGCTGTCGGGACATCAACATGTCTGCGAAATCGAACGCGAACTCGGAAAACTCGCCGGAACGCCCATTACCGTCACCTTCACCGCACAAGTCGTGCCGGTCTGCCGCGGGATCATGTCGTGCCTTTATGCCGATTTGCTTGAACCCATGACGGAAGCCGCCGTCCTGGAAATCTACCGCGAATTCTACAGAGACTCCCCGTTTGTGCGCGTCTTCCCTTCGACCGCCTCCGTCGGCTCCATGCATGTGCGTGGCACCAACTACGCAAATCTCGTCGTCTCGGTCGATCCCCGGACAAATCGTTTGCGGATTGTTTCCTACATCGACAATCTCATGAAGGGGCAAGCCGGATCCGCTTGCCAAACCATGAATCTGTTGCTGGGTCTCCCCGAAACAACCGCCTTGGATCACCCCGGATTCTATCCGTAACGCGGCACCGTGCTCTTCACCGACACCGTCTCGCGCCCTCCTTGCGTGTTCCGCATCGGCAGGGTGCGATGTTTTTATCGCCCGTGGCGAATCGCAACCGTTCGTGGCTGAATTTCCGGGACAACTGGGACGGTTGGGACATCTGGGACTGCTCTAGCGCGCTCACTCGAAAAACCAAATCCTCTTCCCGCGCCTGGAAACCCTCGCCCATAGCAAACCAAAAACACCTTGTACGCTTTGCGGCTTGGCTTACCGGCTGTCAGGTCTCCCGGCTCTTTGTGTCGGGGATGCGTCTTTTCGCACGTTACCATTCGCAAAAAAAAAAGAAAACACCGGCCGCCCATCGGCAGCCGGTGTTTTTTCTTGATCCTTCG
Organism: Kiritimatiellia bacterium; assembly: GCA_051884735.1. GTDB lineage: Bacteria > Verrucomicrobiota > Kiritimatiellia > RFP12 > UBA3636 > JAEDLN01. The sequence goes on from JBJEVW010000025.1 coordinate 3,802, forward strand.
GTTCCGCGGAGGAACCGTCTGCGGCAAACAAGCTTATTTGCCGTAGTAGCACTTGAGGATGATTTCCTTGATCTCGGGGATCAACGGGTAGCGCGGGTTGGCGCCCGTGCACTGATCGTCAAATGCCTTCGTGGCGAGTTCATCGAGCTGGTCGAGGAAGACCTTCTCCGTGACACCCTTGGCATCAAGCCATTCCTTGAGCGTTTTCGGAATGTTGCAGATCGTCTTGAGTTCCTCGATTTTGTCGATGAGACCCTGGACGAGCTCGTCATCGTTCTTTCCGGTGATCCCGACGTAACGGGCGACATTCGCGTAGTCGGCCTTGGCATTCGGGAAGTGATACTGCGGGAAGGAGCCCTGCTTGGAAGGTTTGTCCGTCGCGTTGTAGCGGATGACGTCGTTGATCAACAAAGCGTTGGCAAGACCATGCGGCACATGATACATGCCGCCAAGTTTGTGCGCGATCGAGTGGCAGAGACCGAGGAATGCGTTGGCAAAGGCCATGCCGGCCATGGCGGCGGCATTGAACATGTGCTCACGCGCTTCTTCGTCCATCGGACCATTGTTGTAGCAACGGGGCAGATACTCGAAAATCAAGCGGGTTGCTTCATTCGCGAGCGCGTTGTTGTAGTCGGACGCCATGACGGAAACGCGGGATTCAAGCGCGTGCGTGAGGGCATCGATACCGGAAATCGCGGTAAGGCCCTTCGGCAGCTTCATCACCAGTTCCGTATCGATGATCGCCATGCTCGGCGTGAGCGCATAATCGGTCACCGGATACTTCACCTGCGTATCGGCATCCGTGATCACGGCGTAAGGCGTGACTTCCGAACCGGTACCCGAGGTGGTCGGGACGCAGACGAGAAGGGCCTTCGTTCCAAGATCAGGCACTTTGACGATGCGTTTGCGGATATCCATGAAGCGGCCGGCGATATCCTCGAACTTGATCTGCGGCTGCTCGTACATGAGCCACATGATCTTCGCACAGTCCATCGGAGAACCGCCGCCGACGGCGATGATGACGTCCGCATCGAAGCTCTTCAACTGGGACAGACCGACACGGGCCGTCTGAATCGTCGGATCCGGCAAAACATCGGCGAACACATGGCAGACGATGCCCATGCTCTCGAGTTTGCGGATCATGGGAGCCATGATGCCGGAATTGTACAGGAAGTGGTCCGTGACGATGAAGGCACGCTTCTTGCCCTCGAGATCGCCGAGAGCCGTGCAGAGACAACCGTACTTGAAGTAGATTTTTTTGGGAACACGGAACCAGAGCATATTCTCTCTCCGTTTGGCAATATTCTTGATGTTGATCAGGTTTTTGGGGCCGACGTTTTCGCTGACGTAGTTGCCGCCCCAGCTGCCGCAACCGAGAGTGAGCGATGGAGGAAGGGCGAAGTTATAAAGGTCGCCAATGCCGCCCTGCGAGGCAGGTGTGTTGATCAGGACGCGGGAAGCGAGAACGTCGTGACCGAACTTGCGGATGCGCTCTTCATTCTGCGTGTTGGTGTACAGCACCGCCGTGTGTCCAAGTCCGCCGTATGCCAACAGCGCCTTGGCGTTTTCGACCGCCTGCTCGTAGGTGTCGACCTTGTACATCGCCAAGGTCGGAGAGAGCTTTTCGCGGGAGAACGGAACATCCAGCCCGATGCCGCTGACTTCGCCGATCAAGACCTTCGTATCGGCAGGAACTTCGATGCCGGCCATTTTCGCAATCGTGACAGCCGACTGGCCGACGATTTTCGGATTGATGCCGCCGTTCGGAAGCTGGAGGAGTGCGCCGACTTTCTCCAGCTCTTCCTTGTTCAGGATATAGCCGCCGCGATAGACAAACTCCTTGCGGACTTCATCGTAGATGTTCGAGAGAACGGTGACACTCTGCTCGGACGCGCAAATCATGCCGTTGTCAAAGGTCTTCGACATGAGGATGGAGGAAACCGCCATCTTGATGTCGGCCGAATCATCAATGATGACCGGATCGTTGCCGGGACCGACGCCAACGGCAGGATTGCCGGAGGAGTAGGCGGCCTTGACCATGCCGGGACCGCCCGTCGCCAAAATCAAGGCGGTATCCGGGTGCTTCATGAGGTAACCGGAAAGCTCAATCGTCGGATTCTCGATCCAGCCGATGATATCCTCGGGAGCGCCGGCCTTGACCGCCGCATCCAAGACAATCTTCGCCGCGGCAATCGTGCAGTTCTTGGCACGGGGGTGCGGGGAGAAAATGATCGCATTGCGGGTCTTCAAGGCAATGAGCGATTTGAAAATGGCCGTCGAGGTGGGGTTCGTCGTCGGGACGATACCGGCGAGAATGCCGCGGGGCTCCGCAACCTTGATCAAGCCAAAGGCTTCATCCTCTTCGATGATGCCGCACGTCTTGTCGTGCAAATACTTGTTGCAGATGTACTCGGAAGCAAAGTGATTCTTGATGACCTTGTCTTCAACGATGCCCATGCCGGTTTCTTCAACCGCCATCTGCGCCAGCGGAATGCGCTGCGCGGATGCCGCAAGAGCGGCCGCCTGGAAAATGCGGTCTACCTGTTCCTGCGTGTAATTGGCGAATTTCTGCTGCGCGGCTTTGACGCGCTTGATGAGTGCTTCGAGCTTTTCCTGCTCGAGAGCAGCCTGCGCAACCTCTTCGGCGGTCGGCTCGGGCTTTTTCACAGTCTTGGTTGCCATTGTCGAATCCTATATACTAGGGTTTGTTATTTTTTTATTGATACAAAAAGGTATGATTTCGAATGGCTCATAAGGATATGGATTCACCTTTCAAAAGTCAATGAAAATCTGAAAAATCCAAAAAGCGGGCCTAGCATGGTTTTTCTGAGGTGTGGGATGGACGGAAAAAGCAGAAGGGGTGCGGAATATACGGTAGGTTCCGGCGAAAAACGTCCGTAGGCATCGGACCTTCCGCCATCGCGGACCGGAAGACTACGCGAACATTTCAGACGCCTGCGCAAGTTCTCCCGCCGTTTCAGTCTTCAATGTCGATATTGGCGCCGGCCGCCTTTTTCATCTTGACGGACAACATGGCCAACCCGCCCGCCAACACTTCGCGTTGGACGATGACGTTCTCGGGCACCGCCAATGTGACATTCGCAAAATTCCAAATGCAGCGCACGCCTTGCGCCACCAATAAATCCGCAACATCCTGCGCCGATGTCGCCGGCACACACAAAACCGCAATTTCCGGCACTTTGTTCCGGAAAACCTCCGGAAGGCTTTCCAACGACAGAATCGAATGCCCATGCACATTGGTTCCGATTTTTGCCGGATCCGTATCGAACACCGTCTCGATATTCAACCCATATCGCGCAAACTCGTCGTAGCCCAAAATCGCAGAGCCAAGGGCTCCCGCACCAATCAGCGTGGCGGAGTGCATGGTCTGCCAACCCAAATAGGCGCGAATGGCAACAATCAACTTGCCGATGTCATACCCGATGCGAGGACGTCCGGATATGCCCGTGAGCGCAATGTCTTTCCGCACGACAATCCAGCCGATTCGCATATAATCGGCCAGCTCCGTCGTGGAAACTGTCTTCTTCCCCAACTCTTGCATGCGAAGAAGCCAATGCAAATACGATGGCATTCTCCGGATGGCAGGGGAATTGAGTACTTTGTGGCGTGAGGCGTTCATGGCAAGAAAATCAGATGGGATTATACCTCTCCATTCCGTTTTGCGCAAGTGTCTATCCAAAACCCGCCCGCCGGGCATCCGACCGGCTCGTCACCGGCTATTGCGGCAGATTCCGGTCAATCCACGCCAGGACCAACCCAACGATTTTCGCTTGCTGGGAAGCGGAAAGAGGATGCCCCTGAGGAACATTCCACCATTTCGCCATGCAACCGCGGCAACAGGTGGCGGTCGCGTGCATTGCCTTGAAAACAGGGTGCCCGCGCATGGGCGTCTGCCGGCCGTCCTTTGCGGGAAAATCTGCGGCTAGTCTCTCCCGCACGAAATCGGCCGCATGCCGCTCGATCGTCGCCAATCCCACGCGATGGATGTAGGCGATGTCCGCCGCCGTCAATTTGAACCGGCTGCGGAATTCCGATTTCTCCAATCGCTCAAACGCCTCGTCGATTGTCATCGCTGTTCCTTGCGCACGCGCATTGCGGATCGGAAGCACCTCTAGTTTTTCCGGGTCGAACCCGGCGCTCCATCTCCTCCGGAATCTTCCGGAAAGCCGGACGGCAGGACTGGATCCGGAAAAAATCTGCATCCCGCACGATGGAATCGCTCCGCCGCCACCAGCAAGGCCGCTTCCGTCGTCCGGAAGGTTTCGGCCAAGCAATGCAGGCAGAGAAAGTCCACCGCTTCGCGGGATACGATTTTATAGTTCAAGCCCAATGCGACGGAGTCGACCGCTCCGCCGCAAACTTTGCAAACGGGCATTTCAGTTCGCTATACGGCAGGAACGAGTTTGCACCGATACATGCGGACACTGTGCTTCGGAATGGGAACCGAGAATTCGTCGCGGCCGCTCATCGTGGTCTCGCCCGAAAGCAAATCGTGCATTTCCAGCCGCAGCTTCGACTCGTACGGAAGCCCGAGCCACTCGAGCAGAATCGTCGTCCAACGATCGTTTTCGGAGAAGTTGAACAATCCGACGGCAAGGTCGCCGCCTTCGAGAATGCGGGCGACCGTGACAAGATCGCTTCCCATCGCGCCCGGCTCGATGCAATACGGCTGAGCCACGAGCGGATCCTGGTTGATGGCAATCAAATCGCGATTCGTCACGAGCTTGGCGATTTCCGGCGTCATCTTCCGCAGGTCGCAACCCAGCATGATGGGCGCTCCCCACAGACACCAAGCCGAAAACTGCATCACATACTCCTCGTAAGTGCAGCCCGAAGAGCCGACATTGCCGTTGCCGAACATGCCGACGGTCAGCATGTCCATGTCGTTGAAGCAATTCGGTGCGGAGAAGCACATCTTGGGAAGCTGCCCCATCGCGATATTCTTCATCGACTGGAAGTTGTCGAAAATATCGCCCGTGGAACGATACATGGAGGCACCCGTCGTGCGAATCCACGACCAGACGTCCTCGGTGCCCCAGTTGCAGGCGGAAAAGAGAATGTCGCGCCCGCATGTGCGAAGCGCCTGCCCCATGCGCCGGTACAAATAGGGAGCCTTGTCGGAAAACGCCTTCAGGCAATAATCGTATTTCAGGAAGTCGACCCCCCAGCGGGCAAAGGTCTTTGCATCCAGAAACTCGTGGCCGAAACTGCCGGGATAATTGGCGCACGTACGGACGCCCGCGCAAGAATACATGCCGAATTTCAAGCCTTTTTCGTGGACGTAATCCGCCACGGCCTTCATGCCATTCGGGAACTTCTCCTTGGACGGAAGGATTTCATCCGTCTTCGGGTCGCGCTCGCGCTCGCTCCAGCAGTCATCGATGACGACATACCGGTATCCTGCCTCGCGCAGACCGAGTTTGACGAAAATATCGACCGATTCGCGAATCAGCTGTTCGTTGATATGCTCACCGAATGTATTCCAGGTATTCCAACCCATCGGGGGTGTTTGGACGATCATAGGGCACCTAATTTCGTTTTATGGGAAATGAAAGATTCATTGGAGAACCGGCTACGATAGCCGATCTCCCGTTATGATACAAGAGGACGCAATCCAACGCAATCGAATTATTTCTTCCGGCAAAACCCGCCCGTGGCGGCTCGCCACCTTCGTGTTCCTTTTTTGCGAGACTGAACCTGCAGCTTGGCTTACTGGCTGTCGGAACTCCTGCCTCGTTTCCTTTTCGTATTGAAAAACGCCACCGAAAACGATACGCTGACGGGTAGCAGAAAGAACCTTTTTCCTCCTCTTTTTCCCCATGAAAGAAATTGTTATTTGTCTCGGCAGTTCGTGCTTTGCCCGCGGAAATGCGAAAAATGTAGAAGTTGCGGAAGCTTTTTTGAAAGAACACAATCTCCAAGACGATGCCACGATCGATATCCGCGGCGGTCTGTGTTGCGACCGGTGCGCGGACGGTCCCAATGTCGTCATCGACGGCAAGGTCTACTCGCATGTCGACCCGAATGCGATGCAGGACATTCTGACGCGCGAACTCCTCCAAAAGTAAACCCGGCACACACGCGCAAAACCGGTCTCTCATTCTCACCCGTTTGATTGTATTTTGTTACCATGGCAGCACAACCACCTGTCTTTACGACACTCAACGAATGCCAGGATTGCTACAAATGCGTCCGCCATTGCCACGCCAAGGCAATCCGCATCGAAAACGGACACGCAGCCGTCATCCAAGAGGCATGTGTCGCTTGCGGCGAATGCGTCCGGATTTGCCCGGCACACGCCAAAAAAATCCGGAGCGACATTTCGCGGCTCCGCCAACTGCTGGAAGACGATACGCCGGTCTATGCTTCGGTCGCTCCCAGCTGGTTGACCTATTTTTCCGATTGGACGCCCGGACAGCTCATCAGTGTCCTCAAACAGCTCGGCTTCGCCGGCGTCAGCGAAACGGCTCATGGCGCCCAACTGGTCAGCGCCGCAACTGCCACCTTCCTGCGCGAACATCCGGAAGGACTGTGGCTCAGCAGCGCCTGCCCGGCCGCCGTGGACTATATCCGCAAATACCATCCGCACATCGCCGATCGCATCGTTCCGCTTGATTCGCCCGTGCAGGCGCATTGCAAACAATTGCGCGCCACCCTCGGAAAAATCCATATCGTCTTCTTCGGCCCTTGCGCGGCCAAGAAAAACGAGGCCGACCGCCATCCGGATGTTCTGACGCTCGCTTGCACCTTCAAACATCTCGACCAGCTTCTGCACGAGAGCGACATCGTCCCCGGGCCCGATGCCGATCGTGAAGCCTTTGTCCTCGGAGCGGCCGAAGAGGGACGCGCCTATCCATTCGAAGGCGGAATGAACGACACCTTGCGGGATCCCGCCGGACCTGTCAAACGCTACTTTGCCGTTTCGGGATTAGAGAATATCGACCGTTTTTCCGCTACCGTCGATCCCGTACACGGACCGCTCCATTTCGTCGAAATGCTCGCCTGCCACGGCGGTTGCATCAATGGCCCCGCCATGAAACCGGGCGATTGCACCTACGAAGCCCTCGAACGGACCGATACGTTTGCGCAAAGCCCCCGCAACTCCAGCCTGGGCCGCGCCGTTCCCTACGACCTCTCGCACGACTACGCCTCCGATTCCTACTCGACGAAGCCACCCACTCCCGACCAGTTGAGCAAAGCCCTCCAAAGCGTCGGCAAATTCAGCCTCGAGGACGAGTTGAACTGCGGCGCCTGCGGCTACGACAGCTGCCGCGACTTTGCCGCGGCGCTTATCGCCGGCAAGGCCGAAACCAGCATGTGCCATACCTTCCTGCGGAAAAACTTCGAACGCAAAAGCTCCGCGCTCATCAAATACATCCCGGCAGGCGTCGTGATCGTCGACAAGGATCTGCACATTCTCGAATGCAACAACCAGTTCGTGGATCTCATGGGCCCCGATGCCCGCACCATCTACGATACCTTGCACAATTTGGACGGCGTGGACCTTTCCCGCAACTTCCCCTTTGCGCACCTTTTCTCCTCGATCCTCAAAAACGGCGGCGAAACAACCAAGTTCTCCCAGACTTGGGGCAAAATGGTCGTCAACGTCTCTGTCTTCTCCATCATGCCGGGAAAGGTGGCCGGCGCCGTCGTCCAGGACGTGACACGCTCCGAAATCCAGCGCGAGGAAATCGCCGAACGCGCACAGGAGCTGATTCTCAAAAACGTCCATACCGTCCAGGAAGTCGCCAAACTTTTCGGCGAACACATTGCCGAATCGGAAATTCTGCTGAACCAAATCGCAGGGAAATTTTCCGACCGCTCCGCTGCCATGGGGCCGGCTCATCACGATAAGAGATCCTAGTCATGAGTGACAATGCCGACTACTTTATCGAGATGGAATGCTGCCAAATCGTCAAGCATGGCCAAAATGCTTGCGGCGACGCATTCGATATGCTCCGTCTCGATGACGAAAACCGAGCCATCGCCGTTCTTTCCGATGGTCTTGGCTCCGGAATCAAAGCGTCCGTCCTCGCCACCATGACAGTCCGGATGGCCATGCGCTTCCTGCGCACCGATATGGATTTGCTCCAATCCGTCGAGAATATCATGGACGCCCTCCCGATCGATTCCGTCCGCCGCATCAGCTATGCCACCTTTTCGATGATCGACTTGCAGGTCGATGGAAAAACCCGTCTCGTCGAAATGGGAAATCCGCAATACATCCACTTGCGCGGTACGGCGGAAATCGCCGCGAAAGAGCATTCGCAAATGATTTCTCCCCGCTGGCCGGAGCGGCCCGTCGAATGCTATGAACTGGATCTGCAGCCGGGCGACCGCATCATTTGCTGCTCCGATGGCGTTACACAGAGCGGCCTCGAAAACCGTTCGTTCAAATTCGGGTGGAGACGCGATGGCGAGCTCGCGTTCATTCGCGAGCTCGTGCAGGCCAACCCCACCATCAGCGCCTACGATCTCGCCCATGCCGTTGCACACCGGGCTCTCGCCGTCGATTCCAATGTCAACAAGGACGACATCTCTTGCATGGTCGTCTACCTCCGGCATCCGCGCGTTCTGCGCATCATCACCGGACCGCCCTACCACCAAAGCAACGATGCCACCTATGCGCGTCTGGCCGCCCCCGGAACGGGCGCCGATTCGGTCATCGTCTGCGGCGGCACGTCGGCCAATATCATTCAGCGCGAATTGGGGGTGCGCATCCAAATCGATCTGAAGAAAATCCGCGAAGCCGGCGACCTTCCGCCGCCAGGCAATATTCCAGGCATCGGTATCGCCACCGAGGGCATCTTGACCCTCTCACGCGTCCGCCGAGCCCTGGAAGAGGGCGATCTGGATACCCAGCCACTCCCGCTGGCCGCCCAAAACATTATCGACCGGATGAAAACCGCCGATCGGATCGAGTTCTGCGTCGGCACCAAAATCAACGACGCCCACCAGGATCCCAATCTTCCCGCCGAGCTCGATCTGCGGCGCAATGTCATCCACCGGATGGCAGATCTTCTCAAGGAAAAATACCGGAAACAGACCGTTTTGCGCTGGTTCTGAAAACCTGGCGCCAAAACGCGATAACATCCGTCCGCACTTCCAAAAACAATGCGGACGGATGTTTTTTTTCGCAAAATTGACGACTGTTGATTTGCAGACTAGGCGTTCGCCTCTCCACCGGAAAGACGGAGCGTCAAAATCTGGAAGGGACGCAGAGAAAGCGTCGCCGGCAGCGTCATGGACTCGCCGACGTCCTTGAATTCACTCGCCAGACAGGGCGTAACCGTACAACCCTTCAACACCGAAGTGAGCTTCGCCGTTGTTCGGTTGCCGCGGCGCTCGACCAAACGGATGATGAGATCGTCGCCGTCTTCCGCCTTCTTCAGCGCAGCCAATTCGACGCCTTCGCCCTTGATGTCGACCGGCAATGCCGCCATCTCCGGCATGCCGTCCGGACAGGCCAATCCCTCCAGCTGGAATACGCCAATATTCAGCGCCGCCGCAGAAGCCACGACTTCGTCTTGCTGCGAGAGCGTTCCTTCGTGCGGGAGAATGCTGTAGGTGAAATGGTGGGCGCCAACGTCCGCAATGGGATCCGGCTCCGTCGGGGCGCGCAAAAGCGAAATGGAAAGCGTATTGTCCTTGCAACGATAGCCATATTTGCAGTCGTTCAGCAAGGCGACGCCAAACTGGTTGTCCGAAAGATCCGCATACCGGTGGCCGCACGACTCGAATTGCGCATATTGCCACTTCGTATTGTTGTTCGTGGAGCGGGCAATCGTGCCATACTGGATTTCAAAACGCGCTTCCGGCGCCCGGATGTCAAGCGGGAAACTCGCACGGCAAAGCTTGTGCTTCTCGCGCCAGTCGACCGACGTCTCGAAATCCAAACGCTTCGATCCGGCTTGCAGCGCGGCAAATTGCATGAAGACGCTCTTTCCCAAACGGTACCGGCAGAGAATTCCCGAGCGGACAGGGCCTTCGAGCTTTTCAAGCGAAATGACCTCCGGTTCGGCAACCGGCATCCGAAGGGCGTACTCTTCAAAATCCCAGGCATCGTATTCCCGCGGATGGTCGTCGAAGAGCTCGACGAGATTGCCCGGCTTGTCCGCTGTGACAAACGCACGTTTCGCTTCCTTGTCGTAGGCATAAACAAGATGCAGCGCACGATCGAATTCGTACCGGACACGCTCGTTCTCGAGAACGAGATTGCCGTCCGCCGGAAGATCGACCGTCGCCAAGGGCGCCGCCTTCGCCTTGTCGTCGCTGAGATGAAGCGTGAGGAAAGAACGCGGTTGGACCGTTACCTGCGCCAACACGTCCGCCGCTTCCATCTGCGCCGGCACCGGCTCGCCGTTGCAAGTGGCCGAGTACATTTCGGAAGGAAGTGTGACAAGCCCTTGGTAGGTTGTGGAGGACGGATTGAAGAGCGTCAAGGCCTTCTCGTCGCGCACCAACAGCTGCTCCGCCGCCGCACGGCTCAATGCCGCCGCCGAACGGGCCACCGCCTCCACGCGATCGCCGCTTTCTTCATAGACGCGATGAATCGAAGAGCCGGGAATGATGTCGTGGAACTGGCACATGAGCAAATGCCGCCAAAGCCCCGTGAATTCCTCGGCAGGATAGGCGGCAGAACCTGCGGCATACGCCGTCGCACACAGCATTTCCGCCGTGCGAAGCGCTTCCTCGCCACGCCGATTCCCGCGCTTCTGGCGGGCCTGCGTCGTATAGGTGCCGCGGTGCATCTCGAAATAGAGCTCGCCAACCCAGGCATCCAGATAATCGCGCTGTGCGGCAATGCGATCCATCGCTTGTTGCGCAAATCCGAAATGGACACGCGGACAGCCATTCAAATCGGCACAGCGATAGCCGCGCTCAATGTACTCTTCTTTCGGGCCGCCGCCGCCATCGCCAATGCCGAACAGCGAAATGGCTTCGTCAATGATGCCCGCTTCGCGGTTGTTTGTTTCGTGGCGATGCAATTCCTCCGGAACCATGGTCGCATTGTAGGTATCTTCCGGCGGGAAGTGGGAGACGACCTGCGAGCCGTCAATGCCTTCCCAAATGAAGGAGTTGTGCGGAAACTTGTTGTACCGGTTCCAGGAAAGCTTCTGCGTGAGGAAGAAATCGATGCCGCAAATCCGCAAAATCTGCGGAAGCTGCCCGGAATACCCGAAGACGTCCGGAAGCCACAAGTTGCGCGGAATGACGCCAAACTCGTCCCGGAAGAAATGCATGCCATACAAAAACTGGCGGATCAGCGATTCGCCGTCCGGAATGTTGCAGTCGGCTTCTACCCACATGCCGCCCTGCACCTCCCAACGGCCGTCGGCAATCGCCTTGCGGACCTTCTCGTACAGCTTCGGATAATGCTCCTTGCAGTATAAATACAACTGGGCTTGCGAGGCACCGAAACAATAGTCGGGATAGCGCTCGATCAGACCGATCTGCGAAGCAAACGTGCGACCGACCTTGCGAACCGTTTCGCGCTCGGGCCATAGCCACTCCGTATCGATGTGCGCATGGCCGATCGCCGTGACATGAATCGACGCCGGATCCGCCCCAACCGAAAACACGGTCTTCCGCAAGGCTTCCCGGACCGCCGGGATGCCGCCGCGCTCCGGCGGAAGCGCATCGAGCGCAAGGCTCGTGTTGCGGACAATCTGAATGTGCCGCGCATTGTTCGCCGGCAGCGTTCTGAGAAGCGAGGTGATGATGTCCAGATCAAGCCACAACTGCCACGCTTCATAATCGAAACGGGTCGCCTCCAGATGGGCAACCACAGCATTCCAGGTCCCATGAATGTCGTCCGGCGAGTCCGCACGCGCCGGATCGCCCTTTCGCTCCAATCCAAACAACCCATTGGCACCGACATCGACCCAAAAGTCGACGACTTCTCCGCCTTTGGCGCATTTCAGCCAATGGAAGTGATCCTTCTTGTACGCATGGTCGAAAACCGAACCGTTCGTCAGTCCTACCAACGGACAGCCTTCCGCATCGAAGACGAGCGCTTCCCCGCCAAAATCCAAATTCAGGGTGACGTACGACCCTTTCCAGCTTTCCGGAATGCGCCCCTTGATGTGGAACCAGCCGCAATCGAACTTCCGTCCCCATAACTCTCCGGCACGAATGGGCCGATACGTCAACTTCTCGCGATCCGCATACGGAACCGGTTCCGGCGTAACCGCAACCTCCGCCTCCAACGGCATCCGCTCAAGATCGATTTCAAACTTGAGCCGCTTAAAAACCTCGGCAATGCGATTTTCATGGACGTCCAAATAAAAATGGGACATGGAAACTCCTCAATGGGGTATTTGGGGGCAAAAGGTTAGACATGTAAAACTTTGCCTCATTATCCCATTTTCCCTGAACTTTGCAAGCAATCCCCAAAACCCACCTTCCACTGCATTTCTTCTTGCGCGCTCAGCGCTGGTTTTATTCATTGCCGGAACAATCGGGGTAGAGCCTCACGGGCAAGCAGGAAAGCAGGAACCCACAGCAGCCGTTCCATACTCTCGAGATGCCAGTCAAAATCGACCGCATCACTGAGCGAAAAGATCAGCATTAGTCCGGCGCAGATCAAAAGCACCGCTCCCACGACCTGCCACAAAGAGCGCAAATCATCTTTTCCGCATATCATAAGCGCAACCAGCGCAAGAGGAAATGAGAAAGCGTATGTCCAAGCGTTGCCAAAGGCATATCGCAGAACCTCACCAAGTGCTAAAAACGCCTTTACCAGATCCAATTGCAGAAACGGATGATATCCGTCAAGGGACGCCCCCGCACACCGACACGCAATGTGCCAGCCCATCGGCAGTAATGCGCCATACAGAATGCGCGGGACCAGACGCCGCCATTCACGCATTGCCGCTCCCGCAAGCAGAATCGCTGCCACCGCACAGAAGTAGACGGCACCTCCGTTCCGTCTGCCTCTATCCGAAGAGACAGCAGAACTGTAATCAGGAATATTGACCGTTTAAACATTTGGAAACAAGCGCGTAAATCACAAAATCGTCAGTATTCAGGGATTTTGGCATAAATCAAAGCCATTTTCATTCTTCACGGATGCGTACGATTGCCTCTTTTTTGCAACAACCGCTCAACGGCAATCTGCGCAAACTCCCGGACGCTATTATATTCGTTTTTGGATGATGCGGTAGCTTGGAGGATCGGTATTGAGGATTCGCCTCCAATCTGTCCCAAAGCATATACAATCGTCCGTCTCAATGCCGCCGCGTCTTCATCCTCGTCGTATTCTTGAGAAACCACGGGAATCTTCAACATTTCAATCAAGCGCCGCTCTGCCGCAGGGGTACCAATAACACCCAAGGCTTTTACGGCATCCTGTTGCAGGAGGGAGCCTCGCTCCGGCGCCGTATAGGCGATGAGGACAGGAACGCACGAGGCATCTCCCTCATTCATAATACGCAGGATGGCGTCATGTTGTTTATACAAGTCCGGTGCCGCACGAAGAAGGTTCTCGCACAATTCTTGCGGTGAAGTTCGCCCGGAATTCAGACGTCGCTCAGTCTTCTTTTTCTGAAGCAAATCATACGAGACCCTTATTCGTTTCAGTTCTTCCTTTTGGATAGGCACCATCTCTGCAACAATTCCTTCATTTGTAACAAAACACACGCCTACAGCCGTATCATCCGCCCCTGCACGCGCCCTACATTGGTCAACAACGATTGTGTATCCGTTCCGCTTGATATCTAATTTTGCAACCCATCCATGGCCTCCATGCTCTTTTTCCCGAAACTCTATTCCCGTAATTTTGGGCACTTCCAATTCGTCTCCGCGGGTGATTCCGGGTCCACCGCTCATCAATTTTCTATCGACCAACCGTGCCAACTGCTGCAGAACACGCTCATCTTGGCCTAAAAACAGAATATTCACAAGTACATTGTCGCGACAAAATGCAACGCGATGAGGCCACAATATTTCCAATGGGTCATAGTAGTTTACTGAATTGTACAACGGGGACGACAAAAGCTCCAACTCTCCAGACGACCATGCCCAATTGCGAAATATCACCCCTTTCGCATAGAAGTTCTCTTTAGACCCGATTCCTCTAACCTGTACACTGGTCGCATGGGATAATACCTCTGAGGCGGAAACAACCAATTCGGCGACGGCACTTGCCCCCTTTGAATAAGTTCCGGGAAAATTGATGACAACCTCGCCTCCAAGCTTTTTTACCCATACGGGATCTTCTATAGTGCCACCGCCCCATATCGTCAACTCATGATCGTTTTTCCAACTCAGTTCTGTAACTTCCGGGCATACTGATTTTATCGTTCGATTGGTGCGACATATCATATTTCCTAATGTCACCTCCAATGTTACCACTATGTCTCCGGCCGAAAGCAAGGTGGTTACAAATTCTTCCGTAGAAGACGTTTCGGGACTGCATGTCCCTTGTGAAAGACTCCAGGAATACTGAACGGCAGACAACCCCGAAGGTTCAACATCAGCAACATATTTCACTTCTTCGCCGAGCAAATGAACTTCTCCTTCATCTGGGGTGAGAATAACAGGTCTAACCACCCTCACAACACAGCTATCCTCGTAACTCGGCAGAATCTCCGATCGCGCCGTTACTGTATACTCACCTGGTTCCAGAGAACTGGGATCGAATGTAATCGAATCGCCGGACCCATCAATCCCTTCGGGGAAGCTCGTCCAAATGGCAGCGCCACCAGGAAAACTGTCCTCCGTAAGATGGAGCGTACAACTCGTTGATTTCCAACAGATGTTTCTCTCCTGCTGTTCAATGTCAAGTTTCAGAACATAAACCGAGCCTTTGTATGTATCCTCGTTTCCCGACTCATCCCTGCCCTCGTACTCTTCATTCTCTCCAATGCCAAGCGACATGCTTTTTCTCTCAGGCTTGAGGAGAAAATACGGATCATTGGCCTTGATATCAATCCCCGCCGTGAAGGATGGTTTACTCACATTCCGAGTCGAATATAGAAATCAGACCGAACGGGAACAATTTCCTCCACCCCCGGCGTCGGACTGCTGACGGTTACATAAGCGTTACTTGCAGATACAGCCCAAGACGTCTGTGACATCAGCATTCCGCCGACGATGAGGAAGATAACGACTGCTCGTTTTAGCATATATACTCCTATTGGCATTTCCTTTCTACACGCCGAATGATAGCAAATTAATTGATGCAATTGTTTTCATTTTATCCATAATAAATTAAAAGTATTTCCCATCTCTTTGCCTTTCACCGAGATGAACATTGACGAACATTAGCACAAAGAACTGGGAACCTGGAACGCCGTTCGCAACTCAAGACTCCCGCCCCAGTTTTATTGCCAAAAACGGAATATTTCAGAAACCGCCCGTCCTTGCGTTTCAAGTCGCTTTTGATAAAATCATAATCGCTGCCCCCGCGCGCGGACTGTTCATCTCCCAACCTACAGATCTTTCCGGAAGCCGAGGCAATCGTGGAAAGGCCATCCCAGAGAGTCCCTCGTGGGTCGCGTGAAGCGGTTGTTCAGACGTTTCCACCTTACTTTCGTGAGGATTGGAGAGACTAGCATTACGGCGGGGGCGGTTTTTTCTTTTTGGAATGCGCAACCGGAACTCGCGAAGCACCTGCACATTGCCGCGAACCATGCGGGGCAAATGCCGGCGAAATGCCGGAAGATGGCCGGCGCTGTCCCCGGTTCCCGGTATCCGGTTGACAGGCAAATGCGTCACCCATATACTTCGCGTAAATATATGAACAAATGCTCATATATTCAGAATTCAGAAAGGCCTTCCATGACACGTCATTCCTGCCATTGCGGATGCGCGCCCCAACACTGCCGCAGCATTTCCGCCGACACCTGCGAAACAAGGGGAAAATTCGCCTTTTTCAAGGAAAAACGCATGGCGTGCATTCGTTTGGCCGGATGCGCGGCATTCGTTCTCGCCGCCTTTCTCTGCCCCGAAAGCATAAAACCCGCTTTGTTTCTCGTTGCGTTCCTGATTGCCGGATCGGATATCATTCTCGCGGCCCTCGCCAACATTGCCAAAGGAAATGTCTTCAACGAAAACTTGCTGATGACGCTTTCCGCTATCGGCGCCTTCCTGCTTCGCGAATACCCGGAAGGCGTTGCCGTGCTCTTTCTCTTCCGGATCGGAGAAATGATGGAGGAATATGCCGTTCAGCGAAGCCGCAAATCGATTTCGGCCCTTCTGGAACTCCGCCCCGATACGGCAACAATCCAACGCAATGGCCGCGAAGAACGCATTCCGGCCGCATCCGTTCTTGTGGGAGACACGATTCTGGTGGCACCGGGAGAACGGATTCCGCTCGACGGAATCGTGCTTTCGGGAATTTCTGACCTCGATGTCTCCATGCTGACCGGCGAGAGCACCCCGGTCGCGGTTGAAACCGGAGCCGCCGTATCCGGCGGATGCATCAACTTGACCGGCCTTCTCGCCATCCGCGTGACCCGCAGCTTTTCCGATTCGACCGCATCCCGCATCATCGCATTGGCGCAAGACGCAATCGAGAGAAAATCAAAATCGGAAACAATGTTCTCGAAATGGGCGAAAACCTATACTCCGTTTGTCTTCTGGATCGCATTTGCCATCGGTCTCGTCCTTCCCCTTCTTCTGCTGTCTCTCGGAAAGGATCCGGCATGGGAGTTCTGGATCTACCGTTCCCTCGCCTTCCTCGCCGTCAGCTGCCCCTGCGCCCTTGTCATCAGCATCCCGCTCTGCTTCTTCTGCTCGCTCGGTGCCGCCTCGAATGGCGGCATTCTGGTAAAAGGATCATGTGTTATGGAACGGCTTCCTTCTTTGAAGACAATCGCTTTCGATAAAACAGGCACGTTGACCAACGGGCGTTTGTCGGTCTCCGCCCTTTTGCCTGTCTCCGGCATTTCCGAAACAGAACTGCTGGAAAAAGCCGCTCTCCTTGAATGCCATTCCACCCATCCGATTGCAACCGGCATTCTCCGCCACTTCAACAAGCCGATCAATTCCACGCGCATTGCCGACCTCGAAGAACAGGGAGGGCGCGGCATCACAGCCGCCATAGACGGAAAACCGGCCGCCGCCGGAAATGCCCGCCTCATGAAAATACTCGGCATATCCATCCCCGACGATCCGCCCCGGGAACGCGGATCCCTCGTCTATGTAGCAGAAGCCGGAAAACTCCTCGGCTGCATCTGCCTGCAGGATACGCTCAAACCGGATATCCGAAACACGCTCGCGATGCTCCGCGGGAAACTCGGTGCATACAGCCGCTTCATCTTGCTGAGCGGAGACAACCCGGCCGAAACCGCCGCCACTGCCGCCGAATCCGGGATTGAACGCTTTGCGGCCTCCCTTCTTCCCGCCGACAAGCTTTCCGCCCTTTCCAATCTGCAAAAACAGCGTGCGACAGAACTCCCAGAATCGACGGTCGCCTTTGTGGGGGACGGCATCAACGATGCCCCTGTCCTCGCTCAGGCAGATATCGGCATTGCCATGGGAGCGCAAAGTTCCGATGCGGCAATGGAGGCGGCAGATATCGTGCTGATGGATGGACATCCGCGAAACATCGCAACCGCCCTCGACCTGGCGCGCCGTTGCCGGCGAATCCTCCGGCAATGCATCATGATGGCCATTGGATGCAAGGCCGCCTGCCTCCTTCTGGTGGCACTCGGAAAGGTAGGTCTCTTCTGGGCCGTTTTTTCCGATGTCGGTATCCTCATCCTTTGCATTCTCAATGCCTTGCGTTGCCAGAAAAAGCGGTAGAAACGACTGTCTCATCGCCCTGTTTCTTGAAAATGATTTGTTTTCAAAAAAAGTCATTGACACAAGGGGGGCTTTTTTGGCAGAATTGCCGCCGTATTCAACCGCTTGGTTTGGTTGGAATATTTCCCGGCGAGGTAGCTCAGTTGGTAGAGCAGGGGACTGAAAATCCCTGTGTCGTGGGTCCGATTCCCACCCTTGCCACCAAATCCACTGATGAACTCGGAGACGTCCGAGTTTTTCTTTTTTTTTTAGAGGCTTCGTTTAGAATTCACGAGGCTGAATGAGAAGGCACAGCGAGAATGCGCGAGGGGCAACGCCCTTGCACATCGAGAATGGGCGAGGGAAAACGCCCTCGCGATCCGAGATTGGCCACGAGATGGATTCGAAAAAATAATTTATGCCATTAGTCAACGGAAAATATCAGAGATCTCAGCTTCGGAACGGTAATATCAATTACAGTTTCGGGTGGTTTTTCGTGACGTTCCAAGTGGCTGGTAATAAGAGCGAGCTGGGCGCGATTGTCGGCGAGTCGTGCGTTTTGAACGAGTTGGGCGAAGCGGTCAAGCGGCTTATTGAAACACTTGGCGACTTCAACGAGGGCGTTTTCGTTGATTGTTTCGTCGTAATGCCGAATCATGTTCATTTGGTTTTGAAGATAGAGCGAGGGGCGATGCCCTCGCACCCCGAGAATAGGCTTGGGAAGCTAATCGGCAAGCTCAAGAGCTTGACGGCGCGGGAATATCGGCTTTTGAAAGAGAATGGGCTCGCGCGTGACATCGGCTCGAAACTCTGGCAGGCGAATTATTGGGAGAAGATCGTTACGAGCCAAGACCAACTCGAAGCGATTCGGCTTTATATCGCAAATAATCCGAAGAACTGGTCGACCGATCGCTTCGGGCCGGTAACGACACATTCGCTTGGTAACCTCGAACTTTTAGCCGAGCCGTTCGTCACCTTTGTCGCGAGCCAAGAGGGGCGAGCGGAGGCGTTGGAGATTAGGCGATTGGGGCGAGGGACGACGCCCTCGCACCCCGAGAATATCTTGGAGAGCGGGGCTGTTACGCCCCGACCAGTTGCGCCCCGCCATGATGCCGGGTGCCCGGTGATTTCAACATTTACGAGCGCGCAGGAGCGCGAGGTCCTACGTCGGCTCTTGGCGAAAGAAAGGCGTTTTATCGCCGTTTATCCGGGCGGAATTCCGGAGGTTTTGCCGCGGGAAATCGCGCGAAGCGTCGAAGCGGGGCGGGCGCTTCTCTTGTCGCCGGTCGAATCGGGAACAGGCGTTAACAAGCAACGCGCCGTGTGGTGTAATGAATACGTGATTCGTCGCGCGAGCGAAGTTTGGTGCGGGACGATCAAGCGCGGCGGAACCCTCGAATCCATTTTGAAGGGAGAGAAACATGGTTAACGAAGCGAACACAATTCAGGCAATGCTCTGGGAGGCGTCGGGTCTCAACGGGTGGATTGTGTCATGGATAAGGAATCCCTTGACGAGAAGGATAATCTTGGGCATTACTGCGTCTATTATGAGAAGATTCCCCAGAGGCATCGACTGAACCTGTCGTTGCTAAGGTATAAGGAAGCTCATCCCACCACTTCTTCTTCAACGTATTTTGCCACACGGCAAAATCCGTTTTTTCTTTTCCGGAATGATTCGGACAAACGGAAACAACTCGGGTGGAATCCATGCGGACTCCACCCGTTGCGATTTTACACCCGACAGAATTCCCTTTTACGGATTGGCCAGCGGACACGGCCAATCATCTGTCCGGAAAGGTGACGCAGGTAGTCCGGCACGATTGTAAAGGTTGCATTCCGGGGCGCCATGGAAGGCATACCGGACGGCGACGGGTGCCGGCACCTCGGGAGAGGAAACCACCACCTGCGTCCCGTCAATCCGGGCATTGGCGACATGCCACTTGCGATCGGCTCCCGCAATGGCAAAGCCCTTCAATGGAGTTCCGGCCGGGGCCTCGACGGACTTCCAGTCAATCATATCCGCGAGGACGACCCACTCGTCCTTC
>JBJEVW010000026.1:0-5549 GCA_051884735.1 Kiritimatiellia bacterium
TCCCCTTGGGAGGTTCAGGGGGCAGGGGGATGGCCGGAAACGGAGATGCGCCCGTGTCGGCTGGGCTGATTGTCAGGAGTAGTGGTTTTTTGCTAGCATGATTGGACTTCCGAGGTAAGGCTTTTCCGAAACGAGGAATTTTTCAAATGAACTATTTAGACAAACTGATCAAGCGCGACGAAATCGATCGCTATTATCGCGATGGACGCGATTTTATCGATGACGAAGCCATCAGCGCAGAACTGGAAGCGAACAAGAATCCCGACCCGCAGCGGATCCGGGATATTTTGCAGAAATCCCTGGCCATTCAGACCCTTTCCGGCGCAGAGACGGCGGCATTGCTTGCCGTTGAAGACCCGGAGTTGTTGGCCGAGATGGCCGACACGGCCTTGAAGATCAAGCACAAGGTCTATGACAATCGCATTGTGACCTTTGCTCCGATGTACATTTCGTCGTACTGCATCAACCGGTGCCGGTATTGCGGATTTTCGGCGGACAACCATCGTGAAAAGCGGCAGTGTCTGACGATGGAGGAGATTACGCGCGAAGCGGAGGCGATGATCCGCAGTGGCCATAAGCGCGTCATGGCCGTTTACGGCGAGCATCCGATGACGGGCGCGAAGTTCATTGCCGAATCGCTTGCGCACATTTACGAAGCCCGCGTGCAGGCGCGTCGCGGCGTCTGCAATGTACGTCGCATCAATGTGAATGCCGCACCGCTGAGCATTGACGATCTCAAGATTGTCCACGAGGCGGGCATCGGCACGTTCCAGGTTTTCCAGGAGACGTACAACCACAAGATTTATCGCGAGATGCATCCGCAGGACACGGTCAAGGGCGATTTTGGCTGGCGCATTACCTGCATGCACCGTGCCTTTGACGCCGGCATTGATGACGTCGGTCTTGGTGTCTTGTTTGGCTTGAATCCGGATTGGAAGTATGAAGTGGCGGCCATGTGCACCCATGCGCGCGAGCTCGAGCGCTTTGTCGGCATCGGCCCGCACACCTTCTCCGTGCCGCGCATGCATGCGGCTTCCGGAAGCGATGTCGCCAATGCCAAGAATTCCTTTACGGACGACGATTTTGCCAAAGCGGTCTGCGTTCTCCGTCTGTCGGTGCCGTATACGGGCCTCATCGTCACGGCGCGCGAAACCAAGGAGCTGCGCGATCGTTGCCTAAAGCTTGGCATTACGCAGATGGATGCCGGCACGCGCATTGACATCGGCGGCTATTCCGCCGGCAACAAAGAGCAGAAGATTGACGAACAGCAGTTTTTGCTGGGCGACAGCCGTTCGCTCGAGCAGATGATCGTCGATCTAGCCAAGGGCGGCACCATTACCTCGTTCTGCACGGCAGGCTATCGTTGCGGCCGCACCGGAGGATGCATCATGGATGCGCTCAAGACGGGGCGCGAAGGAACCTTCTGCAAAATCAACGCCGTCCTCACCTTCCGCGAATGGTTGGATGATTTTGCCGCTCCCGAGAGCATTGCCGCCTGCACGCCGGTCATCGAGAAAGAGCTGGCCGAGATCAAGGAAATGTATCCGAAGTTCTTCCCGCAGGTGCAGAAGCGCTACGAGCAAATCTGTTCGGGCGAGCGCGATTTGTTCTTCTAACCCATGCCGCAAACCTGTCTATCCGTCCGCAATCTCCGGGTTGGGCTTCCCGATCCGGCGGGACGTATGTTGACCGTTGTCCGGGATATCGGGTTCGATATTCCGGACAATGGTTTTCATGCATTGGTGGGTGAAAGCGGGTGTGGAAAAAGCGTGACCGCCATGGCGCTGACGCGGTTGCCGCCAGTCGTGGCACCCGCGCGCGTTTCCGGAAATGTCTTCTTTCGCGGGATTGATTTGTTTGCGCTCTCGGCTCCGCGGCTGCGCCAAATGCGCAGGCGCGGAGGCATTGCCTACGTCTTTCAGGATCCCATGTCGGCGCTGAATCCTGTTTTGACGATCGGGTTGCAGTTGCGCGAGGCCTGTCCGCGCGATCGTTCGCGCAGCGATCGCGAGGCGCGCCTTTTGGATTTGCTCCGGGCGGTAGGATTTCCGGAGCCGGCCTTGCTTTTGCGGGCCTATCCGTGCGAATTGAGCGGTGGCATGGCACAGCGCGTCTGCATCGCCATGGCGATGGCGCAGGAACCTGCATTGCTTGTGGCGGACGAACCGACAACGGCACTTGATGTCATTACCCAGCGCATGGTGCTTGATTCGATGAAAGCGCTCTGCGCGGCAACCGGCACGGCCGTTCTGCTCATCACGCACAATCTTCTTCTTGTTTCGCAGTATGCACGCACCGTATCCGTTCTGTATGCGGGGCAATGTATCGAGAATGGGCAGACGGCGGAGGTTCTTTCGCATCCATTCCATCCGTACACGCGTGCCTTGTTGGCAGCGGTTCCGCGCCTCACGGGGTCGCACGAACTGCATCCGATTCCCGGGCGCGTTCCGTTGCCGTCCGAATGGCAAGATACGGGGTGTACATTCGCTCCGCGATGCAGCCGGTGCGACCCGAAGCATCCGTGTATCGCCACGCGTTTTGTCCAAAACGGACATTCCTGTTTGTGCGCCAAACCGCAGGTGGAATGAGGTTCGAAAAAATGCGATTTCCGTTTGAAGAAAGCCTCTTCATCCTCATTTTGAAACAAATTTTTGAAGTTTTTCATTTTTCGTTGCACACCATCCGTGCATTTATGGTAGAATACGCCCGAAACAAATACGTCTTCCCCGAGGAACACTATGTCTTCCATCCCTGAAATCGGCATTATCAGTTCGCTCAAGAACGATGCATCGAACGTCGACACGGTTGCGGCGTTCGGTCTTCATTGCGCACAAGTCGTCAGTTGGAATCCCTCCTTGGCCACGATGGAGATTGCGCGCTCGCTCCGCAAGCGTGCGGCCGACGCGAATGTCCGGCTGACGGCGATTTGGGGCGGTTACGGCGGGCCGGTCCAGTGGAATTTCCGTTATGGACCTGCCACGTTGGGCATTGTTCCGCCCGGGTTCCGTTGGATTCGTGTCAAAGAGCTTTGCGACTGGGCGAATTTCGCGGCGGAAGCGGGTGCGCCTGCGCTCATTACGCATTGTGGCTTTCTCCCGGAAAATCGCACGGATGCGGAATTCGAGCCGGTTGTCGAAACCATCCAAAAGATTGCGGACCATTGCAAAGCGCTGGGGATCGGCTTCTGGTTTGAAACCGGCCAGGAAACGCCCGTGGCCTTGCTTCGTGTCATCGAAGCGACGGGATGCGACAATCTCGGCATCAACCTCGATCCCGCCAATCTCATCATGTACGGCAAGGGCAACCCGATTGACGCCTTGGATGTCTTTGGACGCTATGTCCGGTGTATCCATGCCAAAGACGGCATTCCGCCGACGTCCGGCGATTATCTCGGACACGAAGTCCGTGTCGGCGAAGGCTCCACGCGGTATCCGGCGTTCATGAAGAAGTTGCTGGATGGCGGTTTCACGGGCGATCTCATCATTGAGCGCGAAATCTCCGGCGAACAGCAAGCCATCGACATCCGCAAAACGATTGATTATTTAAAAACCTTACTACCGGTCGTTGGCTAAAAGTCCGGATTCTTTTCCGGCCTTTTGCCAACCCCATCATTCCTAACAACCATAACTCATAAAGTTCTACCATGTCTGAAAGTGTTTCCACCAAGATGGACGGTCCCGCGACCAAGTACGAGGGGAAGAAGCTCCGCGTTGCAATCATTGGTTGCGGCGGTATTGCCCAGACGCACCTCTCCATCTACCAGAAGATGCCGGAAGTCGAGATTGTCGCCGGTGTCGACATTCTTCCCGAGCGTCTCGATGTGATGCACGAAAAGTGGGGCGTTCCCCGCGAAGCCCTTTTCGAAAAATGGTCCGACATGCTTGAGAAAATCAAGCCGGATGCCGTTGACGTCTGCACCCCGAACGGTGTCCACTGCGCACCTGTCGTCGATGCCTGCAATGCCGGTTGCCATGCTATTGTCGAAAAGCCGATGGCCATGAATCCGGATGAGTGCCGCCGCATGATCGAAGCGGCCGAGAAGAACAATGTCAAGCTCTCCGTCGGCTTCCAGCAGCGTTATCGCGACACCACCAAGGCTCTCATCAAGGCTCGTGACAATGGTGTCTTTGGCGACATTCTCTTTGTGAAGGTCCATGCGCTCCGTCGGCGCGGCATCCCCAACTGGGGCGTGTTCGGCCGCAAGGAGCTCCAGGGTGGCGGTCCGCTCATCGACATTGGCGTCCACATGCTTGAAGCCGCCTATGAATTTATGGGTTGCCCGAAACCGGTCGCCGCTTCCGCGAACTGCTGGACCTACATGGGCAACAAGCCCTCCGAGGTTCTCTCCACGTGGCCGGGTTGGGATTACAAGACCTACACCGTCGAGGATCTCGCGGCCGGTCAGATTCGCTTTGAGAATGGAGCCATCCTCCAGATCGAGTCTGCCTTTGCGACGCACATCAAAGAGCATGATCACCAGGATTGGGAAGCCATCGGCACCAAGGGCGGCTGCCAGTGGTCGACGGCTGAGATCTTCACGGACTACAATGGTCTGATGGTCAACACCAACCCTGTCTTCATCGGCAAGAACGATTGGGAGACGATTTTCCACCGCAAGCTCCAGAACTGGGTTGACGGTTGCCTGAAGGGCACCGAGCTCGATGCTTCCGGCTACGACGGACTCGCCGTCCAGAAGATGCTCGATGGCATCTATCGTTCTGCGGCTGCCGGCAAGGAAGTCACGATCGACTAACCGAAAACCGCCTTGCGGTTTGTAAAAGAAAGAAAGCCCGTACCTTGCGTACGGGCTTTCTTTCTTTTGTTAGTGAGATGCGCGGGCCGGGATGGAGCGGGGGGGGCTGCCGCGCCGTGCCGCGGACGAAACCGCGGCAAGCACAACGCCAAGTGTGAGCGGGATTGTGGCGCACGGGGCGCAGGGAACGGCGAAGGGGCGAGGAGAGGGGGGGGATAAAAAGACAAGCGATGCGACCCGGTTGGTGCATTGCCTGTCGGAGAAACGGGAAATCAAGAAGGTTCGAGAAAATGTCGAATCGCGCTATAGGTTTCCGGGGAAAGGATATGTTCCATCCGGCAGGCATCATCTTCGGCGATATCGGGAGGAACGCCGAGCGATTGGAGAAAAACGGTCAGCAATTCGTGATGGTGCATGATTTCGAGGGAATGCGCCCTTCCGGCGTCTGTCAACTCGACATTTCGATAGGGGCGCTGCGTGACGTATCCGAGTTTTTTCAATTGGCGGATTCCATTCACGACGGAAGGCGTCTTGACATTCAAGGCGGCGGCGATATCGCAGATTCTTGCCGGTTTGCCTTCGCGGATAATCATCGAGATGCACTCCAGATAATCCTCCAGGCTCATCGACATGGAATTGTGGCTCTCCTGTGAGCTTTTTGAAGCCCGTGGCGCGGTTTTCGAGCGCGTCATCGGATGCGAATCGGAATGGTCGGATTGCATGGCAAAAGGGGATTAAAGGGATGTCGGGCCGGAACCACCCCGATTGTAAATGCGGTTTGAATCGGACGGCAGAA
>JBJEVW010000027.1:0-5545 GCA_051884735.1 Kiritimatiellia bacterium
GTTTCAGCGGGAGTGGCAAGTTGGGGCGAAATGTTGCCGACCGGATCGGCACAGAGGAATCCGGGAACGAAAAAAAAGAGTGCCGGAAGAGCGAGCCACAGGGGCGTCGCTTTCCGGCGGAGGATAGGAGAAAAGGGGAAAATGGGTGCGCGATTAGTCATGGAAGCCGAAATAGTTGGCGGCATTGTCGTGGCAGACGGCGCGAACGAGGGCGCCGACGAGCGGCAGGTCGTTCGGGAGCAAGCCGCGATCGATTTCGTCTCCGAGGAGTTGGCAGAGAATGCGGCGGAAGTATTCGTGCCGGGTGTAGCTGAGGAACGAACGGGAGTCGGTCAACATACCGATGAAGCGATAGAGCAGGCCGAGTTGCGAAACGGTTTCGAGTTGCCGCTTCATGCCGTCCATTTGGTCATTGAACCACCATCCGGAACCCATTTGGATTTTTCCGGGGACGGGAGCCCGTTGGAAGCAACCGGCGAGCGCCATGACGAGTTCGTTGTCGCGCGGGTTGAGGGAGTAGAGGATGGTTCGGGGAAGGAGGTCCTGGCGGTCGAGCGTATCGAGGATTTGGGCGAGCGGGGCGGCGACGCTCCAATCGCCGATGGCGTCGGCGCCGGCGTCGGGGCCGTAGATTTGGAAGAGGCGCGTGCTGTTGTTTCGAATGACGTTGAAATGGAGTTGCCACGTCCAGTTTGCGCGGGCATCCATTTCGCCGCAGAGGATCAGAAGGCGGGAACGGAAACGGGCCTCTTCATCGGGGGACGGGGTTTGTCCGCCGCGCACCTTTTCGAAAATGGCCGACATTTCGGATTCGGTGCAAGGCTGGGCGAGGACGGCGTTCAGGCCGTAATCGGAGAGGCGGCAGTTGTGTGCCGCGAAGAAGTCGTGGCGTTTCTGGAGGACTTCGAGAAAATCGGAGAGGGAGGAAATGGTTTGGTTTGCGGCGGCGGCGAGACGATCGACCCATTCATTCCAGGCGACTGGGTTGCCGATCGCGAAGCCGCGATCCGGGCGCCATGCGGGAAGGACTTGCACATTGAAAGATGCGTCTTTGGCGATGGCCTCGTGGAAGGAAAGCGAATCGGCCGGGTCGTCCGTTGTGCAGACCGTTTCGACATGGGAGCGTTTCATGAGACCGCGGGCAGAGAAATCGGGCGACTCGCAGACGGCTTTTGCGCGATCCCAAATCGTCTGCGCCGTCTCGCCGGAAAGCAGAAGATCATCGATGCCGAAGTACCGGGCCAATTCGAGGTGGCACCAATGGTACATTGGATTGCGAAGCGCATGAGGCATGGCCTCGGCGAATTTCTGGAATTTTTCTCTCCCGGAGGCCTTTCCGGTGATGAATTCCTCGGGGACACCATCGGAGCGCATGACGCGCCACTTGTAGTGGTCGGCGCCCAACCATGCGTCAGCGATATCGGTCCACCGCCGATCCTCTGCAATTTCCGCGGGCGGGAGGTGGCAATGGTAGTCGATAATCGGCAAAGATTCCGCGTATTCGTGATAAAGGGACTGCGCCGAACGGGACGTCAGAAGAAAATCAGGATGGATGAACTTCATGTGGAATCGAAAGAAGAAGGGGTGGGGATTAAACTACATTCGGCAAAAGGATAACAGAAAACGGGTAAAACCTAAAGCGTCCATGCGGACGTGTCGAGCCGCGATGGGCGAGAGGCGAGCCGCCACGGGCAAAGCTGCGTATATGCCGCGGGGAGGGCGGTTGGAAGCCACCGGCTCCGATATCCAGCTCACGCGGTTCGTTTGATGCAAGCATGTTTGATCCGGGT
This sequence comes from Kiritimatiellia bacterium, assembly GCA_051884735.1. Lineage (GTDB taxonomy): Bacteria > Verrucomicrobiota > Kiritimatiellia > RFP12 > UBA3636 > JAEDLN01. The sequence continues at coordinate 1,791 of JBJEVW010000027.1, forward strand.
ATTCATTATTTTTTGAGGCATTTTTGTTGCCGGTCACCTGACAAAGTAAATGATCATAATCTTGTGTCATTATGACCCTTATGGGCATTTACTTTGCCAATTCACCCATTTTTGTTGTCTGCCGGTTTTTTCTTGCAGGGAAGGCGGGGAAAGCGTAAAATGGCGCAAAGTCTTCCGGGCGTTGCTGTTTCCGAAGGCGGGAGCAATCGACGGCGAAACGGAAGCGCGTTTTTTTTGATTACGTTTTCAACCTATGGCAACCTATCTTGGAATTCATGCCGGTTATTCTTCGTTGACGGCGACGGTGACGGACGGAAAGCATATTTTGGGACAAACTTGTGTAACGTACCGGAAGGATCTCTCGCATTATTTTCCTGTTTCCACCGAAGGGGAAGACGTCATGCGGGAAACGGATCCCCGGATTTGGGTCGATGCGCTTCTGTTGGCGTTGCAACGCCTATTCGAAGAAGGTGTTGCGCTTTGCGAGATTTCGGCCGTTACGGGTGTCGCGCAAGGCGGCGGAACCATTTGTGTCGATGCATGCGGGCATTTGACGCGGCTTTTGGCTCCGACCCGGCATACGAATTCGAACGCTGCGTATTGCAGAGAGCTTGAGCTATCGTTGGATGAGCGTCTTCTGGCTCGAACCGGCGGAAAGATTGCCGATTTTGACATGGCGGCGAACATTCGCCGGTTTTCGCGTGAAAATCCTGCCAAGTATGCTTGCACGGCCCGGTTTCATTCGGTTTCCAGTTTTCTTTGTTCGAAGCTCATCGGGGGAATCGATGCGCCGATTTCGCTTGATGATGCGTCGCGGACGCACCTTTTGAATTTGCAGGAGCGGCAGTGGGATGCCGAAATGACGGACGGAATTGCGCCCGGACTGATGTGGAAGTTGCCGGCGCCCGTGTCGTTTCATACGGTTGCGGGGCATTTGGCGCCGATTTTTTCCCGGTACGGTTTGCGACCGGGGATTCCCGTTCTCGTTTGGGGAAGCGAAATCAGCGAGTTGCAGTATTGTTTGCAGGCAACGGAGCCGGGAACGGTAGCGTTGCTGCTGCACGAGCACATTAGTTTGCTGGTTTCCGTTTTTCCGACTTTGTGCGAGGTTCCGCCCGGGTGCGGACATGCAATGTATGGCATTTACAATTTGCCGACGGCCTTTTCGATTCAGATTCACGATGTTTTTCCGGAGACGTCGATTGTCGAGCGGGCAAAAGCGCTGTTTCAGCGGTTGCAGTGGGCGGGAATTTGTCCCGAAAAGATCCGGCTTCTGCTTTCACCCATGGCTTCACCGGAGACCATTCAGGGGCTTAGTCGCGAATTGAAGCTTCCGGTTGAAGTGGTGAATTTGCATCCGGGCAGTTTGTCGCTTTCCTCGGCGCTTCGTGCCCAGCACATTCTCGAAGAGACGCCGGTTCAGGATTTTTGGGCTCGTTTTTGGCATGTCGAGAAGACCTTCCTGCCGTAATCGGCAAGCGCGGCCGGGGTCGGGAGTTTCGAGTGGCGAGCCGCCACGGGCAGTAAACTTAGCCGCACGAAAAGGAAGACAAAGGTGGCGAGCCGCCACGGGCTTTTCTTAATTTTTTTTTCGAGGCTGCGGAAGGCGTTTTACGGATTCCTGCAAGCGCACTTTGAAAACCCTAAAAAGCGGGTCCGAGGCTACAGACTGCGGTGGTTCACCGCCGGGCTATCGGGGTTTCCAGACGTTTTTTGGAGGGGGGGGACGCAGGGATTAATTTTTTTGTTGCAAGCATGTTTTGTTTTTGCTATTTTCCTCAAAGAAGCGCAGTTATTGTCTTCCAATGACTAAAAAATTGCCTTCTCCTACTACCGATAACCCATCATTCCGAAATTCATCATGCGTAAAATTACTCTTGCTTTTGCAACGGCGCTTTGCGCTCTTGCAGGCTTTGTCCAGGCGGCAAGTGTTGAATCCGACACCTACGCTGTCATCAGCATGCCGGTCAAAGCCGGGTATAACTTGTTCAGTGCTTCCGTTTGTCCTGTCGACGGAACGATTTCCGATGCCTTTGGCGTATCGGACACAATTTCCTTTGACGCGGCGGAGACTGTCTATTCCTCCGACAATGTCGGCGCATCTGCCGATCAGCTTTTCGTCAAGTTGGGTGACACCTTCTGGTACAACAACCAAGGCGCGGAAACCATGGTTTACCAGTATGGCGTCGATCCGTCCGGCACTGCCGAGTTTGTCGCGGCCTTGACGGGTGGCTTTGATACGATTGGTCTTCCGTATGCCACGCCCCTCACGCTTGGCACGCTTGGCGGTTTCCAGGATGCCGGTGCCCGCGTTGCAGGCAAGACCGGCAATACGATTTACCTGTGGAATCCGGCCGCTCAAGATTATGATTATTATTTCTTGAAGACGGATGGCCACTGGTACCTCCGCAACGGCAAAGAAATCATGGACGATGTGGTCCTTACTCCCGGACAGGGCTTTATGGTTCGCAAGGGTACGAAGAGTACTTCCTCCGAAATCTCGTTCTAAGCAACGGTTTGCATTTTGCGATGGCCTTTATTGGCTGATTACTATTTGAAAATTTTGGAAAAATCAAATCACTTTGCGAAACATGAAAAAAGTTTTTGCGTTTCTGTCTTTCGCCCTTGTTGCGAGCGTTGCCTCGGCGAATATCATTCTTTGGAATTTGCCTGGCTTGGACGATAACGGGTCCGGCATTTTGAGCGGCGACTATCAGATTGCCTTTTTGACGGGTGTGGAAGTCGATGCCAATGGCGTTGTCACCTCCTTTACCGATGCGACCGGTTCGAACACGGAATATCTCCATGACTCGGACGATTCTTACGATTGGTACACCGGTACCTGGTCGGACTCCTTGTCGACTTCCGGAACGGTCGAGTATTTTGCGACGATTTTTTCCGGCGGAAACTACTACACGATCAAGGATTCGAGCGATAACCTCGTGAAGTTCACGTACGATTCCAGCGCATTGTCCGGAAGTCCGATTGGCGATCCGAACTGGAACAAGTACGATGTCACGGATTTGGGTGCCGAGCAAATTGAGAATGGCGAACGTTGGACGGTTTCGTATGGAGCCGTTCCGGAGCCCGCCACGGCATTGCTTGCCCTTGCTGGTCTTGCTTGCCTCTGCCCCCGCCGCAAGAAGAATTCCTAATTCTGCCTGGCAGTTTTGGATTTGAACGGGTTTCATCGCCGTGGGGCGTTGAGACCCGTTTTTTATTTTGGTGAAATCGGGCATAAGGCATTTGTCCGTTTCAAATCCCGTTTCAAATACCGCCCGATTTTGAGTTGTTATATATGAAATTGAACGTCAGGTTGCGCAGTCTTTGTTTTGCGTCATTCCGGAGTCTTCCGGGTGTTCTTGTTTTTTTCTGTCTGTCCTTTGACAGCTTGGCGACATCGGCAGCGGATACTGTTATCCAGATTCGCTGGGGAGTCTATCCGGTTTTGAACAGTCCATCCAATCCGGAGGCGAATGGAACCCGGTTGATGACGATTGCCGAGGATGGCACGGAAGCGGAAGCGGACGTAGAGGCATTCAACGAGCGTTACGTCGCCCGGCTGCTCGCGGTCGGAGATGGTCAATTTGATGCGGAGAGCGGATATACAACGGCGCATTGGATAGGCTCGTCGGAAGCGACGACAAAAGCGGCAGGAACCTACACGACAGGTTATTTCTGGATTGTCGGCGATTCCCGCTTTCCGTTGACGTATTGGGGCGAGTTTGTCGAGCCCGATCCCGATGACGACAGTT
>JBJEVW010000028.1:0-5544 GCA_051884735.1 Kiritimatiellia bacterium
TGAAGTCCCTTTGGCAAAAAAAAAACAAATTCATCATTTAGGTCTCTTCAACCTTCCTACTGCGTCCATGCCGAATCCGGCGAAAGCCACCTTCCGCTAGCAACTGCTTTTGTGCTGACGGCGGAAGATGGCAATGGACGGATTCCAGACGAAATCGGTCGCCATCGCCGGAAGACCGGCGATGGCTAGAGCGGCAAGAGCCGCCATCAATCTTCGGGGGCTTCTTCGAGGCGGAAATTCCGGAACGCCACGCCGGAATGCTCGGCAGGCATCATCTGGAACTGCACGGCAATGGAAATGATCTTGCGGACGTGCTCCGGAATCGTTCCCTTGTCGATGCCGATCCAGACGGTCTGCCAGGTCTCCGGATCGTTGTCCGTCCGGTACGCCCAGCCGCCGCGCTGGTACATCGGCACACGCCAGCCGCCAAAGGCAAGCTTGCCGTTCGCATCGCGCCCGTTGAGCTTGAGCTGGACCGTGGCATGGTCATGGTAATTGCCGTCCGCATCGGGCAGCCGGTTGAACTCGAAATAGAGTCGGGAATACTTGCCCGGTTCAATCGGAATCCCTTGCGCAAAATCGGCATTGGCAAGACACCAGTTGCCGGCCGACTCGTCGAGCGCGACATTCCACGTGTCGTTGGTCGCATCGTAGGAGGGATGCACGCCTCCGCTGCCTCCTGTGCGCGCAAGCGGCGGCATCTTCACGACAGCCGGCGCCGGCTTTTGCACCGTAATGGCGGCGACAAGCGATTGCTTGCCTTTCGCAGGCGCAATGTCGAGAGCTGCGATTTTCGCTTCCGGTCTCGGATTCTTCCACTCGGCAATCCGGTAGGAATGCCCTTCGTTATCCTGCCAGCCGACCACTTCGCGGCAATCTTTCGGATAGATTACAGCCGTCTTTCCGTCTTCGTAACGAACCCGATAGAGGGGCGCGACCGCATGGCAGAAATAAATGCTCTGGGCGCGGCGCTCGATCGCAATATCCTTGACCATTTGGTTGACGGCAATGACGTCTTTGAACTGGTTCTGGTCGAACCGGATGAAATCGAAACGCATGCCACGCCAATCGGTGACGCCCCAAGGAATCTTGAAACCCGGATTCTGGAGATTCGCTTTTTCGTGCAAGCGCACAAAGGCGAGGTGGTTGGGGTCGACGTCAAACACCGGCATGCGTGCGGCACGCGCCGCCTTCTCGCGCTCGAGCAGCGCGCGCCCGTCGGCAAGCGCCTGCTTGGCCGTGAGACCTTGCCGCCATTCGCAACCCGCCGCTTTGAGCGGATAGGCTTTGAGAACCTCTGCCTGGTCGCCGTACACGTAAAACTGCGAACCGCCGTCCAGCGTCAACACGTAATAGCCGTCCGAATCCGGCTTGAGCGGCTGGCGACACGAAACAAGATTGCGTACGCGGTCGTCGGCGCCGGGAACGGTCGCACCGGACGGCTCGGTCCAAAGCCGGACCAAAATCGGTTTGGCGCTTCCCGGAACCGGAGAAGGCTTGAAGCGGACAATCGGCGTCGTCGGAGCGCGCGACGTAATCATGTACGCATCGAGCTTGCCGCGCCGGGCGGGCGTCACTTCAATCGAGGAAGCCGCCGAACCATCGTCCTTGACGGCATCGAGCATTTCGCAGCAAGGCCGCACGCCTGCAGAAGTCGCCGCCGCGATGATTTTCTCCGCCATTGCCATCGATCCGAGCTTCTCGGGATAGTACGCAATCGTTCCCTTCCCCAGCTTGTTTTCGCCCGGCTGCAAGTCCGGTGCTTCCGGATTGCGGTCGCCATACTCGTCCAGAGAGGCGCTCTCGCGCAAAACGACAAGCCGTCCGCCGTTTTCAACCCATTTTTTCAATGTTTTCCAGCTTCCGGGATAGGTCGCCGATACGCCGGCGAGGACAACCACTTTGTAGCGGGAAATCCGCTCGAGCGAATTCGTGAACTGCGGTTCGAAAAGAACGTCCTGCGGATAATGCGCATATTCAATGGCGGAAACGGCCGAATCGAACAGGCGCACGTTGCCGGGGCCGCCACACTGCGTGAGACGCTCCGTCGGAGCCGAAAAAACCGTCGCCACTTCACGCTTCACGCCACGGTCGCGCGGCGTGAAAAAGGCGTTGACGTCTTCGATTTCCCGCTTCGCCAGACGAATGCCCAACAACTGATCGGTGGAAACTTTGTACGGACAGAGGAAATTGTAGGCACTGACTTTGCCGACGCGCTTGAGCGATTCCTCCGGCCACATCCGCCAGAATTTCACGCCCTTCCATTTGCCTTCGGTTTCTTCGACTTGATGGACCGACCGCCAGTCTCCCGGACGCCGCGACCACTTGAACATATACGAAACGTTGTAGCCGCGCTGGTACTGGTCGAGAAAACTTTGCCGGATGGAATTCGTGTCGCACCCGACATACATCTCGGAATCGACAATCGGCTTGCCGTCCGCCAACGCCCGGAGCAAATGCGCTTCAACGGCGCCGCCATGTCCGCCGGTCGGGGCGCACACGACTTCCAGCTTCTCGTTGCTGCGATACAGGTCGATGCCGCGGGTGCGCATCGTCGTCGGCTGGAAACAGGCACGGGCATCGGGATGCACGGTTTTGAGCGCCGCCTGCCCTTCTTCGAGCAAGGTGGCAAAGCGCTCTTCCAGCGTCTTCAACCGGTCGACCGGACGAAGCGTATTGTCGATGGCGCCAAGCTCGGACGAGGCGGGCTCGTTGAACAACTCGTAGCACCAGGGACGCCACCCCATCTTGATGGTTTCCCGTGCGCCTTCGGTCCACATCGTCAGCCATACTTTGCGTCCTTCTTCGGTTATGATCGAATACGGCATGAAGTGATGGCCGCCGGGAGCACGCGCCTTGTCGTCGCACGACAGGCAGCCATGCCCCCACTCGGCAGCGGTGAAATCGACATAGACAGGCATCCCGGCGGCAATGGACGACTCGAACTTCTTGTCGTCGCGCCGGCGCATGCGCTGCTTTGGATTGAGCGCCAGCATCCATTCCATGGGGGCTTCGACGCCAAGTCCATCCAGCCCGAGCCGTTGCAGATTCTCGTAGCCGGGCATCGCCTGATAGAGCCACTTGAGCTCGTCGACATAGCCGGGCGTATCTTCGTTGCATTCCAACTCGGTCGCGCCATACCAAATCGTCGCCGTCAAATAGCGTGGTTTTCCGTCCACCAGCAAATGGCCTTCAGACGAAACCGCAAAGCCGCCATTCGTCGGATACAGTTCCTTCGCGGGAAGCTGGTCAAAGGGTACGAACGGATCGTACCCAAGCCCTTTCGGATCAAGATATTCTTCGCCAAATGCCGTTGCACAGACGCCCAGTGCGACGGCAAGGGATGCTGCCTTTGTCAATTTCTTCATGGTTTGCGTTAGTCTTCGATTTCTGGATGCCAGTTTCCGTCTTTGTAGCCGCGGCAGGTGCCGAGCGGAAGTCCGGCGCCGTTGACGACATTCCAACCGAGGTTCAGGTCAAACCAGGCATAACGGAACGCAAAAGCTTCCTTCACTTCAGGGTGGCTGAGCTCAATTGTATCGCCGACGATTTTCGCATCGGCATAGTAAAGCTTGACGCCTTCTTTCTCTTTGCCACCTTTATCCTTGCCGAGATGGACCGGACCCGCCAACTCGAAACCGCAGACCGGCTCGCCGTCGGAGGTCTTGAGTCCCTTGGCGTCCTTGAGCTTCAGGATCGCCTTCGGGCCGCGCCATTCCACCGACTCGACCGTCGGACAGGTACCGGCAATCTTGCGTCCGTAAATGTGCTCCAGGGCCCAGGCGGCATAACGCTCGCCGACTTCCTGCTTGCGAATCGGGTGAATGTCCTTCTCGCCGAGATCCAGCAGCGAAACCGTTCCGCAATCCGGGAACTTCGAGCCTAGTTCGTTCAATTGGCGGCGCATGTCCGCATTGACCGACCAGGTGGGCGTTTTCGTTTCGCCGGCATCGATACGGCCCTGCGAATTGGGTTTGGTGTCGAGCTGGTGCGGCGCAATTTCCGTGATGATGACCGGCAGACGGTCGCGATAGGTGAATTGGGCGCGCCACGCGGCAATCAGGTTTTCAAAGAGATTTTCGTATTTGCCGTTGCCCAGATCGCTGCATCCTTGATACCAGACGCAAGCCTTGAGCGCCATGGGATAGAGCGGCTGGACCAGTCCGTTGTGCATCGTCGTCGCCGAAAACATGTTGATCGCACGAGCATCATTCGGTTTGTTGCATTCGGGATGGTTCCAGATGTCATGCGGCATGACTTCCCCAAAAATGCCCTTGAGCTTCAACGGAATCGTCTGTTCGCCTTTCGGCCAGAGCGAGAGCCGCAAAGGCTGGTGCATGCCGCCTGCCTTGTCGCCGTTCTTCGGATTGTGGACCTTGTACTGGATGGCCAAAACATTCTTTCCGACACGGCCGAACTTGCCAGTCGGCACGCCATAGCCGTGATTGGGATTGCCGGAACCGCCGAACGCATGGCCGTTGAGGAAGGTCATGTCCTGCCCATACGACTCGTGATAGCCGATGGCCCAGTTTTTCTTGAGATCCTCTTCGGTGAGTTCGAAAACCGCACGCAGCCACACGTCGCCCTTGAAGCCTTCCGGGAACGGCGCAACTTGGAAGCCGTTCTCGCCGGGCTCGATGTCATACCAGCCGGAATCGTCAAAATCCGGTTCGTGCAACTGCGGCAGGCAATTCTCGCCCGGATTGAACCGCTTGTTCCATTCCTTGATTTCCTTGGCATACGCCTCGGCTCCGCCACGTTTGACAAAGTCGTTCCACCGACCGAACCAATGCCCCGCAATACCGCGGGCATAGCCGGTTCCGTTGTCTTTCGTCCAAATCTGGTCGATCCACCCGTCGATCTTCGTGGCACCCCACGAGGCGTTGACCAGACCGATCGGAACGTCCAGCTCCTTGTTGAGCGTGTAGCCCATGTAGTACAACGCAGCTCCGTTGCGGCGAATCGCCTCCGGCGTCGAGGTTTCCCACCGGACCGGCGGAAGCGCATCAAAACGCGCATTGGGAGAATTCTTGTTTTCGCCGTCATTCATCAGCAGCGTGCGGATGTACGGATTGCCCGCCGCCTTCTGAATGAATTCTTCGCCGCCGACCGGCAGACGGCCATACCCGTTGAAGGTGTATGCCATGTTCGATTGGCCGCAGCCGAAAAACACGTCACCGAAAAGAATGTTGGTGATCGAATGCTTCCCGCCGCCGCTTTCGGCCGTCAACACCGACGGACGCTTGTTGGCCTTCTGCTCCGGCAAATTGACTTGCCAGCGGCCATCCTCACCGGCGGTCGTCGTGCCGACACATTTTCCGTTGAGCGAAACCGTTACTTTCGCACCGGGATCGGCCCAACCCCAGACAGGCGCAGCGACATCGCGCTGCAGTACCATGTTGTCCCCGATGACTCGGGCGAAACGAACCTCGCCATCGGCAAGCGATGGCAGCGTCGCGACGGCTAGCGCCGCACAAAAAAGGAGTGATTTTTTCATAGCTTGTGGTATGATATCTCAAAATCGTCCACAAGTGTTTTCATTTC
>JBJEVW010000029.1:0-23093 GCA_051884735.1 Kiritimatiellia bacterium
TTCCCCTTGGGAGGTTCAGGGGGCAGGGGGATGGCCGGAAACGGAGATGCGCCCCAAAATCTTTTTCCCCTTGTTTTCCAATACCGGTTTTGATATGCTTTTGGCCTATATTCACCGAATCAACAAGGTTTTCGCCATGGATCCTCTTTTGCAATCCAGTCTCGTTCTGATGCTTGTCGGCATTTCCACCGTTTTTGCCTTCCTTATTCTGCTCAAATTCGTGATTCAGCTCTCTTCGCCGTTTGTGCAGAAACTCTCCTTCATGATGCCCGATCCGGTTCCTCCCGCGCCGAAAAAGCCCGCCGTGACGAAGAATTCGGACGCGGAAATCGCCCTTGCCATCGCCGCCGCTCTCCGTGCCGCCGGCAAATAACCCTTTTTCCCCTTTCATTATCCCAATTCGGAGTCGATTATGTCCAAAAAGCAGATCAAAGTCATGTGCACTGCGTTCCGCGACGGGTTCCAATCCGTCTACGGTGCGCGCGTTTTCTCCAAGGATTTCATGCCGGCCGTCAAGGCCGCATACGACGCCGGCATCCGCTGGTTCGAAGCAGGTGGCGGTGCCCGCTTCCAGTCTTGCTACTTCTATTGCCAGGAAGATGCCTTCGATGTCATGGATCTCTTCCGCTCGACCTGTCCGGATGCCGATTTGCAGACGCTCTCCCGTGGTGTGAATATCGTCGCGCTCGACTCCCAGTCGAAGGACGTCATCAAACTCCATGCCGACATGTTCAAGAAACACGGCATGTCCTCGATCCGCAACTTTGACGCTCTCAACGATGTCGAAAACCTCCGCTGGTCCGGCAAGTGCATCCATGACGCCGGCCTCAAACACGAAGTTGTCGTCACGATGATGGGACTGCCCCCGGGAATCGACAACCGCGGCACCCACACCCCCGAATTCTACGCCGATCGCGTCCAGCGGATTATCGATGCCGGCATTCCTTTTGACCGTCTCTGCTTCAAGGATGCCTCCGGCACCTCCAAGCCCTCTACCGTCCGCGAAACCATCAAGGCCGCCCGCAAGGTTCTCGAAAAGGCCGGTCGCGGCGATACCCACATCCAATTCCACTCCCACGAAACGGCCGGCAACGGTATCGCCTGCTACCTCGCTGCTCTCGAAGGCGGCGCCGATGGTCTCGATCTTTCGATGACCCCCGTCTCCGGCGGAACTTGCCAGCCCGATATCATTACCATGTGGCACGCCCTCGATGGCGATGACCGCTTCGAACTCGAAGGCATCGATATCGAAAAGGTCCGCAAGGCCGAAGCCATCTTCCGCGAACAGATGGCCGATTACTTCCTGCCGCCCGAAGCCATGGCCGTCAACCCCGCCATCGTTTGGTCGCCCTTGCCCGGCGGCGCGCTGACCGCCAACACGCAAATCCTGCGCGACAACAACATGATGGACAAGTACGACGACATGGTCGCGGAAATGTACGATGCCGTCCGCCTCGGCGGTTTCGGCACCTCCGTCACCCCTGTCTCGCAGTTCTATATCCAGCAGGCGATGAACAACGTCATGTTCGGTAAATGGAAGAAGATCGCCCCCGGATACGGCAAGATGGTTCTCGGCTACTTCGGCAAGACGCCCGTCGAACCCGATCCCGAAATCGTCAAGATCGCCTCCGAACAACTCGGTCTCGAGCCGACGACACGCCCGGTCATCGACCTGAACGAAGAGGACGCCCAAAAGCCGAACACCAAGAAGGGTTGCGCCGCCGCCCGTAAGCTCCTCGAAGCCGCCGGCCTCCCCATCACCGATGAAAACGTCTTCATCGCCGCTTCTTGCGCGGAAAAGGGCATCACCTTCCTCAAAGACCCGTCCAAGGCCCCGAACGGCGTCCGCAAGAACGTCGCAAAGAGCGACGCCCCCGCCGCCACCGCCGGAGGCAAGGACTTCACCGTCACCATCAACGGCACCAAGTACGGCGTCTCGCTCGGCGACAAGTCCGCAACCGTCAATGGAACCAAGTACGACTTCTCCGTTGCCGCCGGATTGCAGACCGCAAGCGCGCCGAAGGCCGCACCCGCCGGTGGCGAGGTCTTCAAAGCCCCGATGCCCGGTCTCGTTCTTCGCTTCACCGCTTCCGAAGGCGATAAGGTCAATGAGGGCGATGAAGTGATGGTTCTCGAAGCCATGAAGATGGAAATGCCCATGAAAGCCTCCAAGTCCGGTGTCGTTTCCTTCTCCGTCGCACAGGGCGACAAGGTCGCTTCCGGCGATCCGCTCTTCAGCATCTCGTAACAACCAACAACCATTTCGACTCGCATGAAGAAATTCATTGCCATGCTTGCCGCCGTGCTCATCGGCGGCTCGATGCAATCCTTTGCACAAGAAGAGTCTGCCGCCGAAGTTCCGCCCGCAACCGTCACGGAAACCGCCGAACCTGGTCACGCCGAACTCTCTCCCGCCGAAAAAGCAAAGCTCGATTCCGTTGCCGCTTGCGGCTATTACGATGCGTCGGGTGTCTTGCACAAAGTCGAGGCTGCCGACAAAAATGAGGGCGGCAATGCACAGAATGTCGCCGCGCTTCTCGACAAGGCAAAAGGGATGTGGCGCGATACCGGTATCATCGGCTTCTTTCAAAAGGAAGCCCCCGGCTATGTCACCAACGGCTATTTCAACCAACAGGGTCGCTGGGTGCCTGGTCATGAAGTCAAAATGCTCTTCGGCATGTCCTACGGCGCCGGGCAGTTCATCATGATCTTCGTCTGCATCCTGCTGATTTATCTCGCCCTCGTCAAGCGCTTCGAGCCGCTCCTGCTCTTCCCGATCGGCATGGGTGGCCTTCTCGCCAATATCCCGTTGGCCGGCGTAACGACTCCGGCCATGATGCAAGGCGGAATCATCGCCGCAGACGGTCTTACCATGAACGGCGGCGTCGTCGTCCCCGGAGGCTTCCTCTCCTATATCTTCCAGTTCGGTATCGATACCGGCATCTTCCCCATCTTGATCTTCTTCGGGGTCGGCGCCATGACCGACTTCGGCCCGCTCATCGCGAACCCAAAGACGCTCTTGCTCGGCGCCGCCGCCCAGCTCGGCATCTTCACCGCCTTGCTCGGCGCCATCGTGCTCTCGCTCGCCAACATCGGCATCTCCTTCTCCCTCAATGAGGCCGCTTCCATCGGCATCATCGGCGGCGCAGATGGTCCTACGTCGATTTGGCTGACCTCCAAGCTCGCCCCCGACTTGCTCGGCCCCATCGCCGTCGCGGCCTACTCCTATATGGCACTCGTGCCGATTATCCAGCCCCCGCTGATGAAACTCTGCACGACCGAGGCCGAACGCAAGATTCACATGACGACGCCCCGCTCGGTCAAGAAAATCGAAAAGGTCGTATTCCCCTTGCTCGTCGTTCTTCTCTGCGGTCTCCTCCTGCCCTCCGCCGTTCCGCTGATGGGTGCATTGATGTTCGGCAACCTCGCCCAGCAGTCCGGTGTCGTGGACCGCCTCTCCGATACGATGCAAAACGCCCTTTGCAATATCGTGACGATCCTTCTCGGTATCTCCGTCGGTTCGAAGCTCGCCGCCGAAAAATTCGTCACCGGTCAAACATGCGGTATCATGATTCTCGGTGTCGTCGCATTCGCAGTCGGTACCGTCGGCGGTCTCCTGATCGCCCGCTTCATGAACCTTTTCCTCAAGGAAAAGATCAACCCGCTCATCGGCTCCGCCGGCGTCTCCGCCGTCCCGATGGCGGCCCGCGTTGCCCAGAATGAAGCCCTCAAGGCCGATCCAACCAACTTCCTTCTCATGAACGCCATGGGTCCGAATGTCGCCGGCGTCATCGGTTCGGCTGTCGCAGCCGGCTTGCTCTACCGCATGCTCGGCGGTTAATCCCCCGGTTTTGCCGGACTTTCCCGCTCCGCGAAAGAAAAACAGATACTCCGTCTTGGGGTATCTGTTTTTTGTTCCTTCCAACTTCCTTCCGATCCATTTTTTTTGAGCGACTCTTCCGCTAGTCCAGTTTCTTTCTCTCCATCGTCAGATCCTTGAAAATACTCGGAAAAGAAGTCCGGTTTCGGGTCAAAACCCCGAAATTTCAAGCAAATCAGTGCCGCAAGACATTTTTTTCGCCTTTTCATGCAGTTTTTTGTTGCAACATTTCCAAATTTGGTGTAATTCTTCCCTTATCCGAAGAAAATATTCTTGTCTGAATGTTGGAATCGGGCCACAACTAACAAGGTTTAACAATGGCTACCAAAACTATCAAGACAAAGGCGGAACTCATCGCCGCTATCGCCGAAAAGGCTGAAATCACCAAGGCACAGGCTAAGACGGCTATCGAAGAACTCGTTCAGCTCGCCTATGCTGGCGCCAAGAAGGACAAGGATGGATTCACGATCCCCGGCCTCGGCAAGATCTCTGTCGTCCAGCGCAAAGCTCGCATGGGCCGCAACCCCAAGACGAAGGAAGCCATCAAGCTCCCCGCGAAGAAGGCTCTCAAGTTCAAATTCTGCAAGGCCGCCAAGGATGCCGTTGTCCCCTGCAAGAAGTAAGCTCGTTTTTCTTCTTTCACCAATTGAAAACCGTCTGGATGGCCTCCAGGCGGTTTTCGTTCTTTCTTGCGTTCTGCGCTCCATCTTGCCATAATTTCCCCACCACCGTTTGCAAAAGGCTCCGGACTTCTCCGTCAAAATGCCTTGTGTTTTCCCGCAACCGGATTGTTGCTCCTTTTCTTTTCCGACAATGCCTCTCCCTTTCCGCATCCTGCCTTCTCTGCTGGCTGCCGATTACGGCTCCCTCGCCTCCGAAATTCTCCGGGCACGCAACGCCGGAGCAGACGCCATCCATCTTGATATCATGGACGGCCATTTCGTCCCGAATATCTCATTCGGCCCTGCCGTCGTTTCTCTCGCCGCGAAAACCGCCCCCGGTTTCCATCGCAATGTCCATCTTATGCTGACACAGCCCGATCGCTATGTCGATGCATTCGCAAAAGCCGGTGCCGATACGCTCCAAATCCACGTGGAAGCCCAATGCAATGTCAGAGATACGCTGCGGGCAATCCGTTCCGCCGGCATGCGCGCCGGGCTCGTGCTCAATCCTCGCACCGAATCCGGCGCCGCGCTTCCGTACATCGAGGAAGGCCTCGTCGATGAACTGCTCTATATGTCGGTCTTCCCCGGCTTCGGCGGCCAGTCCTTTATGGATACGCCCCTCCCCAATATCCGGTTCCTCCGGGCTCGCTACCCGCAACTCGAAATCATGATCGACGGCGGCATCAACCGACAAACCCTCCCACTCGCCGCACAGGCAGGATGCAACGCATTTGTCGCCGGTTCCGCGCTCTTCAGACAACCCGACATGCAAACCGAAATCGCCGCCTATCGCGATCTTCTCGCCCACCTGTAATTCACGCCCGCCGTCCGTATGCTTTCTCTTTCGACCAACTGGAATTCCCGCCGCCACGAAGATGGAAACGGACTTCTCGATGAAGTTCTTTCCCTCGGCATCCATACCGTCGAACTCGGTTACGCACTCACCCTCGGACAGCTGGATTCCTTGCGCCTCCGTTTCCAATCCGGCGATTTTCGCGTCTCCTCCGTTCACGCCTTCTCCCCTTTTCCGTTTCCGGAAGCCGAACACGCCTCCCCCGAACCATACTCCCTCTGTATTCCCCCTTTCTCGTTTTTCCATCCGTTCGGAGCCCGTCCGGAAGCCATCGGACAAGCGGAAAACGCCGTGCTGGCAAGCGCACGCCTCGCCGCGGAATTCGGGGCCCACCGCCTCGTCCTCCACGCCGGCCGCATTCCCGTCCATTCTCTTGCGATCCGCTTGCACACGCTTGTGCAGGACGGAAAACGCGGTACCCCGGTCTACGAACGGACGCTCCAACGCCTCCTCGCAAAGCGCGACCGGTTGGCGCCCCCGCGCATGGACGCCCTCCGAAAGTCCCTCGATCGTCTCCTCCCCCGACTCGAACCGCTCAATGTGACGCTCTGCCTCGAAAATCTCCCGACCGCCGACGGCTGCCCGAACGAGCCCGAAATGATGCTTCTGTTGCAGGAATTCGAGGGGGCGCCTCTCGCCTACTGGCACGATATCGGACACGCGCAAATCCGCCACGAACTGGGGCTCATGCATCACCGCGGTTTTCTCCGCCAAATCGGACGCTCCATCGGCGGTTTCCATGTCCATGACGTTTCGCGAGACCTGCACGACCACCGCATGCCGCCAGGCGGCCTCGTCGATTTTCGCCTTTTCTCGACGCTTGTTTCCCGGCCCGAAATCCCCGTCGTCCTCGAGCCGAACCCCAATCTCCCCGCAGAGGATCTTGTCTGCGGACTTGACTATTTAAAGGGTCTGTGGGAGACTTTTTCTCTCTAACCCCGCCTCGCCCGGCACTCTCGCTCGCGGACGGCTGCAACTCGTCTTTCAAACTATGTCGAAACACGCTCTCATTACAGGCATTACCGGTCAGGATGGTGCTTATCTTGCCAAATTTCTCTTGGAAAAAGGCTACGAAGTCTTCGGACTCATGCCCCGTCGCTCCACCCCGACAACCTGGCGCCTCGAATACCTCGACGTCTTGGACAAGATCCAGCTCCTCGACGGCGATCTTACGGACATCGCTTCCATTATTCGCGCCTTGATTGCCTGCAAGCCCGATGAAGTCTACAATTTGGGCGCGCAATCCTTTGTTGCAACCTCTTGGAAACAGCCGCTCCTCACGGCCGATGCCACCGGCATGGGGGCCTTGAACGTTCTCGAAGCCATTCGCCAAATCTGCCCGGAAGCCCGCTTCTACCAGGCTTCCACATCCGAAATGTTCGGTCTCGTCCAGGAACCGATCCAGTCGGAGACGACCCCGTTCTATCCGCGCTCTCCCTACGGCGTTTCCAAACTCTTCGCGCACTGGATGACGATCAACTACCGCGAATCGTTCAATCTCTTCGGTTGCTCCGGTATCCTTTTCAACCACGAATCCCCTCTTCGCGGAATCGAATTCGTCACCCGCAAGGTGACCGATGCCGTGGCCCGCATCAAATTGGGCGTCCAGAAGGAACTCGCACTCGGCAATATTGACGCCAAGCGCGATTGGGGTTTCTCCGGCGATTACGTCGAAGCCATGTGGCTGATGCTCCAGCAGGACAAACCCGACACCTACGTGGTTGCGACCGGCCGTACCACAACCGTTCGCGACATGTGCAAAATCGCATTCCATCACGTCGGCCTCAACTATGAAGACTTCGTCCGGATCGATCCGAAATTCTATCGCCCCGCCGAAGTCGAACTCTTGCTCGGCAATCCCGCCAAGGCCGAGAAAAACCTCGGCTGGAAGGCCAAAACTTCCCTTGAGCAACTGATCACCATGATGGTCGACGCCGATCTCGAACGCGTCAAAAAGGAACTGCGCTAGCCAATAACTCCTCCATCAAACCGGAAACGTCTGCCCCGCAAAACCGCGGCGCAGACGTTTCCTTGCTTTCCGGGGCCGAACGCAATCAGCCTTGGAAAATCACGAATTTGCGCAAGACATAGTTGAAGAGCGCGGAAGCCACGACATTCGACAGAAAACCATAGCTTGTCGCAATCCCCAGCCACGCAACCATCAAATACAGTACGCCGGACCCAACCGCAATGGCGAGCCCCGATACGGCCGTGAAACTCAAGAACTCCAATACGGCATTCATCCGCCCCGGCATGAACACAAAACGCCGGTTCAAAAAATAGCAGACGACATCGGATACGAAAAAACCGGCCAGATTCGCATAGACCGCATAGCGCGCTAGAACAACGGCATCCGAAGGCCCCGCCGGCGGCGTCAAACCCAACAACCGCAACACCGGATCGTCCGGCTTGAAACACGGGAAGAAAAACCATGCCACCAGCATGAACACCAATACATTGACCGCCGATGACAGCCCGCCGATGAACCCGTACTTGAAAAACTGGACCGCCGGATGGACCGTCGCCCCATTCCCGCTCAACTGTTCCATCCATTCGTGAACCGTGCGCGGAAACCGCACCGGCGTTCGCGCCCCTGACGCCTTTCGTCCGGTCTCGTTCTTCTCCATCTGATCGAACCTTTCTCCCAATCGCTTATCGATGATGACTGCTGGAAACAATCGACAAAAACTCGGCCCGCGTCGCGGCATCGTCATGGAAACTGCCAAGCACCGCAGACGTGCTCATGACGGCATTCTGCTTCTCCACGCCGCGCATCATCATGCACAAATGCTGGCACTCCATCACGACGCCGACGCCTTCCGCATTCGTCTCGTCGCGGATCGCACGCGCAATCTCGTTGGTCAATCGCTCCTGAATCTGCAAACGCGCCGCCAGACAGTCCACAATCCGCGCAATCTTGCTTACGCCCAAAACTTTTCCGCGGGAAATGTAGCCAATGTGGCAATGTCCGAAAAACGGCAACATGTGGTGCTCGCACATGCTGTAGACGTCAATGTCGCGCAACACGACCATGTTGTCCGAACCCGATTCGAAAATCGCCTGGTTCACAACCTCGTGCGGCTTCATTTGATACCCGCGCGTCAAATAGGCCAGAGCCTTGGCGACTCTTTTCGGCGTGCGCACCAAGCCTTCCCGGTTCGGGTCTTCGCCAATTTCTTTCAACAGCTCCTGTACAAGCCGTTCGACCTTTTCTTCGTTCATATTCGTTTCTTTCGTTATTCGCCGTCGTCGCTTTCCAGCTCTTTCAAAAGTTGCTGGAGCGCCCAATCGTCCCCGTCCTCCTCCGCAGAGCCCGGACCGCGGACTGCTTCTTCGGCATCGTCGCCACACGCGCAATGCCCGTCGCGGCAATCGCAATCGTCATCATCCTCCCCGCCTCTGCAGGAATGCTGATCCCAATTCTCCGGATCCTCCGAAGGATTCTCGTATTGAACCGGATCCGGTCCTTCCGAAAACTCGCTCGCAACCGCCGGATAATAATCGTCCGGCAAGTACTGGGGAATCTCGCCTGCACGGTCGATCTGGAAACACCAATCGCCATTCTCTCCAAAGGTCATATCGTAGAGATGCTTCCCGCTGCCCGATTCCGGCAAATACGCCGCAAAGGCAAGCTCATCGTAAAGATCGACGTCAATCGTCTCTTTGAGCGGATCCAAATCCAAGGTCGGCGGAATGCAATCGCGCTGTCCGTTCCAAGATGAAGCCTGGAAAAAATAAAAGGGTTCCGAATCGTCGAACCGGATTGCATCCTGAAGCGTCGTATGCACGTCAAATAACGTCATGCCGGGCAAAAGATCGATGTACCGGATGCAAGGTTCGTACAGCGACGGCCCCGCCATGCAGGTCACCCGCAGACGAATGACGCGAGGTTTCGTATTGTTCATGGTAGAAAGCCTGCCTTTCGAAGGAGAGCCTCGTCGATTCCATTCCCGGCCTCTCCATAGCCGTTCATCAGAAAGTGCTCGACGAACCGCCCAATGATATCCGTTTCCAAATTCACGCGATCCCCCGGCTTGCGGTCATGCAGAGATGTCTCGCGCCAGGTCGTCGGAATGATGTCGACTTCAAAGAGCCCCCGCGCCGGAAGATGGCTGACCGTCAAACTGATGCCGTCCAGCGCCACAGAACCTTTGTTGACCACATAGCGGGCCGCTTCCCCGGAACACGATAGCCGTACGCGCCAATCGCGCTCCTGCGGCGTAATGGAAACAATTGTCGCCCTGGCATCGACATGGCCTTGGACAATGTGGCCTCCCATGCGGTCCGATGCCCGAAGCGCCCGCTCCAGATTCACCGCCGCATTCGTGCCCAATTCGCCAAATGCCGTGCACGCAAATGTCTCCTCCAGCAGATCGGCGTCAAAACCGTCTTCATGAATTTGCGTGACCGTCAGGCAACATCCTTGCACGGCAACGCTCTCCCCCTTTTGAAGCGGTTCTTCCCAAGGCTCGACGCCCCGGATCTGGACGATGCGCCCCAAGCCCCCACGATGAATGCCGGCAAGCCTTCCTACTTTCTGGACAAGTCCTGTAAACATGGATCCATCTCCCCTAAACAAGTTTCCCGGAACGCATCCGTACCAATAAATCCCCTTCCAGCATCCGCACATCCATCACCCGGAACCGCGGCGCCGTCGGCAAATCAAACGGCTGCCCGCCAAACGTCCGGAGCGATCCCGCTCCCAGAATCTTCGGCGCGACAAACAGCAAAATCTCATCGGCCAGTCCCTGCGCAATCATGGCCGTCGCCAATGCCGATCCGCCTTCACACAACACGTGCAGAAAACCGGCTTCCCCCATCCGGCGCAACAACGCATCCAAATCCAACTCCGGCGCCGCGACGCATGCCTGCGTCCCCGCCGGAAACCGCAACGGCAACTCCCAAACTGCCGCCCCCGTCGCCCGCCAAGCCTCTTTCACCGTTGCCGGACAAAGCGACGACGTGGCGACAATCGTCTGCGCCGCATGGCCATCCGTGAAAATCCGCGCCGTCACCGGAAGGCGCCCGCGCGCATCTAGCACACACCGCATCCCCGGCAACCCCTCTTCGGGCGGGTCATCCGCCCCCGGCTTGCGCAATAGCGAAGGATCGTCCGCCAAGACGGTTCCGCTCCCGACCAATACCACATCCGCACGCCGCCGCAATTGCGCAACCGCACGGCGCGAGGCCGTATTTGTAATCCATTTCGAGACGCCTGCATGGTCGGCAATCGCCCCATCCAACGTCTGCGCCATCTTCAAGGTCACAAAGGGCATGCCCGAACATTGATGCCGGAAAAACGGCTCGACCAACGCTTCCAGCTCCGCCGCAAGCGGCGTTCCCTCCGGATAGCGTTCGACCGCAATCCCCGCATCCCGCAAAATGCCAAAACCTCTGCCCGCATGCCGGGGATTACGGTCGATCGTCCCCACCACCACACGAGCCACTTTCGCCGCACTAATCGCATCGGTGCACGGCGGTACGCGCCCATGCGTCGAACACGGCTCCAAGGTCACGTACAGCGTCGCGCCCGTGACATCCACGCCGGAATCCGCCGCCTGTTGCAAGGCCGCCGTCTCCGCATGCAAACCTCCCGCCCGGCAATGGTGCCCACACGCCAGCAAAACATCCTCTCGCACCAAAACAGCTCCGACCGGAGGATTCGGACGGGTTCCGCCCTCCCCCTTTCGAGCCTCTTCCAGCGCCAGGCGCATCCATTTTTCATCGGCAGGTATCATACCGCAAAAGTCTATCAAATCGCCGCTTTCATCTCAAACCCGCCGCCCCGAGCACGACATCCCGGTTTTTCTGTGTGAATTCTTCCGGAAACGAATCAACCCCTTGCAGACGAAAGCTCAACCATTGTTTCTCTTCTCCGTCTCGAAAAATACCTAGACTTTTCCAAGTGGCGCGCCGGTCGGGAGTGGTTTCATACAAGATGGATTTTTCTTTTTGGGGGGCGATGGGGCCAAGGTGACTTGAAAACGGTCCCAAAAGTCCCATCCGTCCCAGTTGTCCCAATCTTTGTCCGCATTGTAGTTTGCAAACTACAACCGAAAAACCGAGATAAGCATGCGCCTCGCCGCACTTGACTTTTATCGGCAAAATAACCATAATCCTAGCCATTCCTTCTGGGGGTTTTGTTTTCCCCCGTTTCTCAATCTTTTCAATTCTTTTTTGACCATGTCTCGTCGCATTCTTATCGCAGGCAACTGGAAGATGAACAAAACCTCCGCCGAGGGCGCCGCTCTCGTCAAGGAAATCGTCGCCCAAATGCCGGCGGGCAATCTCCCCGAAATTCTTGTCTGCCCCCCTTATCTCACCATTCCCGCCGTCGTCGAAGCCGCCAAGGGTTCCCCGATTTGCGTTGGTGCCGAGAACGTTCACTGGGCTGCCAATGGCGCATTCACCGGTGAAGTCTCCACCGACATGCTCAAGGATGCCGGCGTAACCCATGTCATCATCGGCCACTCCGAGCGCCGCCAGTACTTCGGCGAAACCGATGAAACCGTCAACAAGCGTACCGCTGCTGCCGTTGCCGCCGGACTCGTCGCCGTCGTGTGCGTCGGTGAAACGCTCGAAGAGCGCGAAGGCAACAAGACCGCCGACGTGATCGATCGCCAGGTTCGCAAGGCATTCGAAGGAATTTCCGCCGCCGATATGGCAAAGGTTGTCATCGCCTACGAGCCTGTTTGGGCAATCGGCACCGGTAAAACCGCTACCGACGAACAGGCGCAGGAAGTCCACGCGCAAATTCGCGCCCTCCTCGCCGATCTCTACGGCGCCGACGTCGCCGAAGTCACCCGTATCCTCTACGGCGGCTCCATGAAGCCCGCCAATGCCGCCGGTCTTCTCGCCCAAAAGGATATCGATGGCGGTCTCATCGGCGGTGCCGCTCTCAAGGCTCCCGATTTCATCGCCCTTATCAAGGCCGGAATGCAGGCGTAACCCAATACGCCACCCCCGACAAACGGAATGCCTCGCCTTGACTCCGTCAATTAGCCGCATTCCGTTTGTTGTCTCTTTTCCCCGTTTGTTGCATGTTTCCCTCTAACAGATCAATCGGACAGATCTGTCCGTCACGCTAAGGTTATGAATATTCTGATTCGTCTTCTCATGGCATTCGAGGCTATTGTCTGCCTCATGCTCATCGGTATCATTCTCATCCAGCGGTCCAAAGGCCGCGGCATGGGAATCTCCTTCGGCGGCGGTTCCACGGAGGCTGTGTTTGGTGCGCAGATGGGAAATGTGCTGACCCGCTCAACGGTCATCCTCGCAATCATTTTTCTCGTCAATACGACAATCCTCGCAATCCTGAAACCGCATGGTACGTCCGGCGATATCACCGAATCGCACCGGATCGAAAAGAAGGCGGAGACGCCCATCGCCGTTCCGACCACAGAGCCGGCTCCGGTCTCGCCCGATGCGATCGCCGATGTTCTCGCAACTCCGGTGGAGACTCCTGTTGACGCTACCGTCACGCCCGCCGCTCCCGCCGCCGAGGCACCCGCTCCTGCGCCCGCCGCTCCCGCTCCTGGACCCGCCACCGAGGCACCCGCTCCTGCACCCGCCGCCGAGGCACCCGCTCCTGCGACTCCCGCACCCGTAGCACCCGCGCCCGCCGCCTAAAATCGGCTTCTTGCCTCTTTTCCAAAACAGATCGAGCATTTTTGTTCGGTCTGTTTTTTGTTTTTTCCCCCCTCGCCCATGGTGGCTCTCCGCCCTCCCGTCCACGCTGTGCGTTTTGCAGGCCGCGGTCCCGTCCGCGGCGCATGCGCGCCAGGGGCGCGCACGCCATCGCCACTCGCCTTTTCCCCCCCCTCTTAAAATACCCGACCAATCGAAGAAATGGTAAACATGTCTAAATCGTGTCTATTTTTCCGTTTGCCCTTTCTCTTCCTCTCTGATAGGATATCGGTATTCAGAATAAAATCGTCCCCGACCATGAAAACAAAAAGCATGCTCAAATCGTTTCTGTCATTGGCGTTCGCCGTCTCGGCTCTTTCCGCCTTTTCCGCTCCTGCCGTCAATCTCCCCAATGCGGATTTTCAACAGGCAAACGCCGAAAACGATTGGCCGGAAGGTTGGCCTCGCTTGAAGGAGGGAGGTTCCTATGGCTTGGATGAGGACGGAAATCGCTTTCTGCGCCTCACCGTCTCCCAGCCCGGCAAAATGGTCATGCTGTATCGCGAGATTCCGATTCCGTCCGGAACGGAAGCCTTGGAACTGAAATTCCGCTACCGTCTTGCCGATTTCCAGCGCGGAGCGCAATCTTGGTTCGACGCCCGGATCATGATGGACTTCATGGACGCAAACCGCAACCAAGTCCGACCCAGCCCCGCCGCTCCGAACTTCAATCGCAATCAGACCCAATGGACCGAGGTCTCGCGCAAATTCCTGGTTCCCGATGGAGCCACCACAATCAAATTCATGCCTTGCCTCTTCAATGCAAAGTCCGGATCTTTCGATTTGGATGATTTCAGCTTGACCCCATGCGATGCGGCCGAACTTCGCGTGGCGGCCGAAAAACGCGCCCAAGAAGCCGCTTCCAAACGCGCCGCCCAAGCCGAACGCAATCGCGGCAAGGCAACCGAAGACTTGGCCAAAAACGGCACCCTCATTCCAAACGGTTCTTTCGAACTCGCCGATACCCGTTCCCCGGACCGCCCGCAAGCCTGGGATCTCAACGATTTCACCTCCTGGGAAGAAGAGGACGGAAACCATTTCCTCCGCATCACCTCCCGTACGCCCGACAAGATGTTCATGGTCTATCGCGAAATTACGCTCCCGACCAATACGCCGGCGCTCGAAATCTCCTGGAGAGCACGCGTGACCGGACTCAAATGCGGCGTCAAACCCTGGTTCGATGCCCGCACCCTCTTTGAATTCCGAGATGCGGACGGGAAAAAGCTTTCTTCCTCCCCTCCCGCGGATTATATCCAGCGAAGCACGAAAGGATGGCTGAATCGCAGCCGTTCCTTCCTTGTTCCTCCCGATGCCGTGACGCTCGTCGTAATGCCTTGCCTATTCCAAGTCAAGAGCGGCACCATGGATCTCGACGATTTCGTCCTTCGCGCAACCGACCCCGCCCCCATTCTCGCAGCCCAAGAAAGCCGCCGGAAAATGGAGGCCGCACGCTATGTTCCGCCGGAAGCCCCGAATCCCGCCAAATTCCCGCCCATGCTCCGCGTCCAAGACAACAAGCTCGTGACGCCCGAGGGAAAAGAAGTGTGGCTCCAAGGCGTGAATGTCGATGGCCTCGAAACCATTCCCGGCGATCCGCAAGCCGAAAAATCGACCCTTGTCGCCATTGAAGAATGGAAATCCAATTGCATCCGTCTCCCCATCAACGAAGCGCACTGGTGGGGCAAGAGCCCGTACCAAAATGACGGCGGAGAAGCATTCCGCAAAAAGGTCGACGGAATCGTCGCCCTCGCCGCCAACCGCGGCGTCTATGTCGTGGTCGATCTGCACCGCTTCCGCGCCCCCAACGAAGAGCATCTCAAGTTTTGGATCGAATGCGCCGAGCATTTCAAAAACCATCCCGCCGTGCTGTTCGATCTGTTCAACGAACCGCACGGAATCAGCTGGGAGGTCTGGAAAAACGGCGGTTGGGTCGGCAATGCCAAAGGTCTCGATGAATCGGCCTTCCTTTCAGCAGAGGAGAAAAAGAAGAACCAAGGTTTCGCATCCGTCGGCATGCAAGCCCTCGTCGATGCCATTCGCTCCACCGGCGCCAAAAATATCTGCATCGCCGGCGGTCTCTTCTGGGCCAACGATCTGACGGGCGTCGTCAACGGTTACGATCTCAAGGATCCGGACGGCAACGGAATCATGTACTCCTGGCATACCTATCACTGGCACAAGGGATGGAATCGCATGCTCCCGGTTCTTGAAAAATACCCCGTTTTCCTCGGTGAAGTCGGCGCCGAAGTCAAGGGCGTCATGAACTTCATCCCGGAAAAAGACCAGGAAGATCCCTATACCTTCGTTCCGGATATGCTCGGCTTTATCCAAAAGCATAAAATCAACTGGACCGGATGGTGCTTCCATCCAAAATCCGCACCGAGAATGCTCAAGGATTGGAACTATGAGCCCACCGAATACTGGGGCGAATTCGCACGCGATGCTTTGCGCGGCAAACAATTCGAAATGAAGAAAATGCGCTAGTCCATACCGCCCCGGCCTTTACCCGGATTCCTCCATCGAATCGAAAAAGGCAGAGCCGCCGCAAAGCGCTCTGCCTTTTCCTTTTGATGTGCCTTTGATTGTCTGGCGTGCTCGCTACGCAAGCGCCCCCGCCGCATACCGGGCCAGCAGCTCCTCGGCAAGTCCGGAAACCGTGTGGAAACCTTCGTCAATCCAAACCTTCTCCGCCGGAAAATCCTTCACGCCGCCGCAAGCCTTGTCGGCCGCTTCCAGCATGAGAATGTGCTTGAGCGCTAGTTCGGGCGGACAGTAACAAATGCCTTTTTTCCCCTTGCGGACATTGTCAATTGCCTGAATGATCTTGAGATCGCCGGGATCGCGGTTCGTCTGGCCATACGAAACGATTGTGCCGTCGTTTCCAACAAAGACAATCTCGCCCCGCGGCTGATCGGCATTGTTGTACCGCAAAACGCCCTTCTCGAACGTATACTCGAAACACGGATCGCAAAAATGATCCTTGCCGGCGGCATGCGATGCCAAATAGAGAAGCTTTACGCCATTGTCCAGCGTCGAACGGAGTTCTAGCGTATCGAACATCTCAATCGCATTCGCGCGGCTCTCGGTTGCTTCGACTTTCACCGGAAGGCACCCTTCATCCCCCTGCCCCATGAACCAAAGCATGTTGAACAAATAGTGCGCCGTGGCATTGGATGCAACCGAATCGAAAATCGCCGTTCCATCCGCCGCATAGCGACGCCCGGCCCAGCCGATGCCGCGCTTGTAATACGCTTCGTTGCGCGGCCACAACACAATCGCCTTGCAGGCAACCGGCTTTCCGAATGCGCCCGCATCCCGATCCGCCTTCGCTTTGCGCATCACCGGATCCGAACTCCACTGGAAACCAATCGAAAGATAGCCATCCGTTTCATCACGAACGCGGATCATCTCGCGACAATCCTCCGAACAGCCCGCAAACGGCTTCTCCAACAATACGCCAATCCCTTTCTCCAAACACCGGATCGTTTGCGCCTTGTGAAACTGGATCGGCGTCGCAATGCAACAAAGCTCCGGCTTGCAATCCGACCGGAACAACTCGTCGATATCCTTGAAAACGGGAATGCCGCGCTTCACCAATTCCGGATGCCATTTTGCCGTTTCCGCAAACGGATCCACCGCCGCAACAAGCTTCGCACGGGCTTGCAACTCCGGATTTCCAAACAGGTTGTTGCAGTAGACTGATCCGAATCCACCAATTCCAAGCAGTGCGACGCGCACAGGCTCTTGTTCCAAATGTGACATTGATAAATGAAGATTTGAGGTTGAAAAGAATGCCGTTTTCCAAGAAATTTCTCATCCCAGAGCGGCTCGGGTTTTGCTGGGCGCAGGCCTCTGCGCCCCATCGCCTGCCGGGCCTCCCGGCCCCATCGGCTGCCGGGCCTCCCGGCTAACGGAACTGCCAGGCCCTGCCCTTCATGATGCTGCGGCGAAACCACTCCATCGCGGTTTCCGTCCATCCGTCATGGGAACGCCCGCGCCGAGGAACGCCCCAGCCGTGCCCGCCATCCGGATAGATGTGCATCTCAAAGGGAACGCCCGCATGCCGAAGGGCTATCGCATAGGCAAAGGAACTTTCCCAATACGGATCATCCTGCGATTGAACCATGAAGGTCGGCGGCGCTTTCTTCGGATCGATTTGCTCATCCAGCGCAAAGCCTTCGCGATAGAGATAGGCCGGATAGATGACAAACGCAAAATCCGGATGCGAATCCAGCTTGTCGATTGCATCAACCGCCGGCGCATCCGGCTCAATCGACGCACAAACGCGCACACTGAGGTGCGCTCCCGCCGAAAATCCGAGGATGCCGATCTTCTCCGGATCGAGATTCCACTCGTCGGCCTTCGAGCGGGCAAGCCGCACCGCCCGACGGGCATCGGCAAGCGCTTGGTCGCGCCGGTCGGGACAACGGTATTTCAAAAGCAATACCGAAATGCCATTCTGGACCAGCCACGCCGCAACATCCACACCTTCGTGATTGTAGGCGAGAATGCTATATCCGCCACCCGGACAGACAACGACAAGCGGATGGGGCTCCGTGCCGGTCGCCGGATAAAAACAGTAGGTCGGCGTCGATACTTCCGTAATCCGTTGGCAAAAATCCTCGTCCGGACACACATGCTCCTTGAATTTCAAATCCTCGGGACGCCGCAGCGGCGGCTCTCCGGGATACAGCGGAGCATCTAGAATCGGTTTGAAAACACGCGTATTTCTCATGGCTGGAAATGTTGTTGGTTTGAACGTCTTGCTCAATAGACCCTTCAATGGTTGCAAAATTTGAAGCTCGCGGCAAGCCAACCGGCCTGTCGGCAGAAATTCATAAATCGTCCGGCAGATAGTTTTCCTCTCCGGCATCCGGTTGCGGCAACATCATTTCTTCGATGACCGGTTCCGGTTGCGCAACCGCAAATCCGTATTCCGTTTCCGCTCCGGCCGGTTCGTTCACCGTTGATGCCACATCCGGCAATTCTCCCCCCCGATTCTCTTGCATCTGTGAAAGCGCCGTGGCGGAAAGACGTTCCGCCTCCTCCTTTTCCAGTCCGCACAAAGCGAGAACAACCTCTTGCCCCGTCTGCCACGAACGGAGTTTGCGGATGGAGCGCATCGCCTCCATGCGTTGGCGTACCGCATCCGGCGTCATCTCGCCCTTGGCAAGCGATTCGTCAATGCGCCCTTGCAAATGCCGCGCCCACGCCTTGCAAATCAAATCGTGCGCCACGTCCTTCGGTTGATATCCCTCCGAAGAGCCCGTACGATCGCGCTGCACCGAAATGCGTCCCAAAAACGATGAGACCTCCGCATCGGCTTTCTGCAAATCGTAAACAGGATCGGTGCTGGCGCCAACCGAAGCGTAAAACGCATCAATGATCCGCCGAACCACTTCGTTCGAAAAAAGCGTTGACGGCATGTAACGGGATAGCGCATTGAGCGTACCCGGCGCGTCCAGACAATGATTCAGCAAAAATTCGCAAACGGAAACATCCAGCGGCGAAGCCGCAATTCCCCTTGTCGGGGATGCCTTTTCCTCCGGTGTCCCGCTTTCCGCGCCACCCCCCGGCAGGTCCGCCGTGGCATCATTCGGATACGCTTTGGTTGCCGGAGCTGGAAAGACGACAGCGCCGTTTCGAAACGATTCCCGGCGCTCCTCGTTCTGCGCCTGCCGATGCAAAGCCTCCTGCACCCCCTCCATCTCGTCGCGAATCGTCTCCGTCGAGAGCCGCATCAACTTCGCCAAATCCTGCTGCATGCGCTCCCGGTGAACCGCATTCCGGCAGACGGCAATGATCTGCAACACCTCTTTGACAATCCGCCCCGCCGCGCCGGCTCCGTCCGGATCCGATTCATTCGCTTTCAAATACGCAATCTGAAAGGGAACGACATCCTGCGCTTCGTCCAGAATCTTCTGGAAATCCTCTTGGGGATGTTTCAGCAAAAACGAATCGGGATCCTCGCCCTCCGGCAAGGTTGCAATGCGGACCGGCAACCCTTCCGCCAACAGAATCCCCGCCGTGCGGATCGCCGCCTTGCGCCCCGCCTTGTCGGAATCGAACAGCTCGACGACACTGTCCGCATACCGGTGCAACAGCTTGGCGTGCTCCGCCGTGAAGGCCGTCCCTTCCGATGCAACCGCCCTCGGAAATCCGCAGGCATGGCAGCGGATGACGTCGATTTGCCCTTCGCAGATGATCGCTTCCCTGTGTGGCGAATTCGCAATGGCACGCTGGGCCTTGTCCAACGCATACAGAATGTGCGATTTTTTGAAAATGGCCGTTTCGGGAGAGTTGACGTACTTCGCCGGGGAGGACGCCTTGTCCAAAACACGGGCACTGAAGGCAACGACACGCCCCAGATGGTCGCAAATCGGAAACATCAGCCGCCCGTAAAACCGGTTGCGCAAAAGCCCCGCCGCGCCCGGCTGCTCCGGAAGCGTACCCAGCCCCGCTTCCATCATTTCCTGGATCGTAAAATGATGGTGCGCCGCAAACTCGTTGAGCGTTCCACGCGCCATCGGCGAATAGCCAAGCCGGAATTTCTCCGCAATGTCATCGCCTAATCCACGCTTGCGGAGATAAGCCCGAGCCCCGGCCGCTTCTTCCGTCTGCAACAGACACCGCCGGAAAAAATCCGCCGCCTCCGACTCGATCTTGTAGAGCCGCTTGAGCCGCAAATGCGCGCCGTCGTCCTCTTCCTCCTTGATCTCCACACCGCATTTTTCCGCCAGAAAACGGACGGCGTCCACAAAGGTCATGCCTTCGTTTTCCATCAGAAACCGAAAAACGTCGCCCCCCTTTCCGCAACCGAAACATTTGAAGGTCTGCCGCGATTCGTTGACATGGAAAGAGGGCGTCTTCTCATGATGGAACGGACACAGACCAACCCACCCTCCGCTCGAACGCTTCAAACGGACGCTGCGCCCAATCACCTCGACAATGTCCGTCCGCTGACGGACTTCATCGATGATGCTGTCGGATAGGAGCGCCACAGGAAAACCTCGCTTCGCTTGAAAACCGTTTTTAATCTGCCCTCAAGAAAACTACTTCTTGACCGCTTCGTAAACGTGCTCGGCATCGGGGAACGAACGCGAACACACGTCCGATGCATACGCCTGTATCGCGGCAACGGCGGCATCGCCCAATTTCGCATACGACTTGGCGAATTTCGGCAAAGCCCCCTCGCCCAATCCCAGCAAATCCGCCAATACGAGAAACTGCCCATCGCACCCGTTCCCGGCGCCAATGCCAATCGTCGGCACAGGACACCGCGCCGTCATCTCCGTTGCGACTTCCTGCAAGACGCCTTCTAGCGTCACCGCAAAAGCCCCCGCCGCTGAGACGGCCTCCAAATCCGCCATCAACTTTTCGACGTCCTCCGGCGTGCGACCGCGAATCGCATAGCCTTTTTCCTTGACGGACTGCGGCAGCATCCCGATATGCGCCATCACCGGAATCCCATTGTCGGTCAGCCGCTTGATGATCGACGCATGCGTAACGCCGCCTTCAATCTTTACGGCATCGACTCCCGCTTCCTGCAGAAAACGCCCCGCGTTCGCAAGCGCCTGCTCCTCTGTCGCATACGTCAGAAACGGCATGTCGCCCACGACAATCGCGTCCCGGACCGCCCGATGGACGCATTCCGCATGGTGCACCATGATGTCCATCGTGGCCGGAATCGTCGTCGAATGGCCAAGCGCCGTCATGCAAAGCGAATCGCCAACCAGAACAAGCGGCACGCCGGCACGATCCGCAATGCGCCCGGTAATGTAATCGTATGCTGTCACGCAAGGCAAAAGTTCACGGCCTTTCGCTGCACGAAATTTCGAAACCGACCATTTCATCGTAAAAAAGCTCCCTGTAAATACGCCTTCCAAGCTTCGGGAAATCCCTGCATTCTCGCTTTTCCGGTTCACATTTAGGTTTGTTCTCCCGATTCTACCAAAAACGGGCCCGAAAAGCACCCGCTTGCCCAATGGCTCCGTTTCTGATAGGATTTTCTCATTCTGTATTCGCCAGTGTAGCACAATGGCAGTGCAACTGATTTGTAATCAGTAGGTTGTCGGTTCGACTCCGACCGCTGGCTCCATCCGCATCCGTCCTCGCCTCGGCAATGCCGCCCGGTGGGGACGTTTTCGTATCCTCCCCTCCCCAATTTTCTCCCTCCATGAGCGATTCTTTGCCCGTCATTCGGTTGAAACCCGGCCGCGAACGTTCTCTCTTGCGGCACCACCCGTGGATCTTCTCCGGCGCAATCGCCTCCGTGCCTGGCGACAATGCCGGACATCCGCTCGAACCGGGCGCTCTCGTGCGCGTCGTCTCCACGCCCAAAAATACACCGCTCGGCATCGGATTCTTCTCCCCGGCTTCCCAAATCCGCGTCCGGATGCTCTCCTTCGGTGCCGATGCCCCGCTGCCGACGCCAATTTGGCTCCGGGAACAAATCCAGGCCGCCGCCGACCGCCGCCGCCTCTTCCAAACCCCCACCGACCGCAATGCGTTCCGCATCGTTCACGGCGAATCCGATGGTCTCCCCGGTCTCGTCATCGACCGCTATGCCAACATCCTGAGCGTCCAGATTCTCTCGGTCGGTTTCGAATCCTTCCGTTCGTTCCTCCCCGATATCCTTTTCGATCTCTTCCCCGACGTCATCGGCATCTACGAACGCTCAGACGCCACGGCCCGAACCCGCGAGGGGCTCTCCCCGAAAACCGGTGAACTTGCCCGGCGCCCCGGCTCGAACCCGGATTACAACGCCGTCGAAATCTGCCTCGGGAACGGCATCCGCTCCGTCATCGATATCCCAAATGGACAAAAAACCGGCTCCTATCTCGATCAAACCTTGCACCATGCGCTCGTCGGGAAACTCGCCAAGGGTCGCGACGTGCTCGATACATTCTGTTATGATGGCGGCTTCGGCCTCGCATGCCTCCAAAATGACGCCAATCATGTCACGGAAGTCGATGCCTCCGGCGCCGCATTGACCGCCTTGAAAGCCAATTTCGCCCGCAACGGAATCTCCTGCTCCGACCGCTTCGAAATTGTCAAGGCCGATGTCTTCCAATTCCTCCGGACCGCCCGCGATGCACGCCGGTCATACGATTTGATTATCCTCGATCCGCCCAAATTCGCCGAGACGCAAGCCCATCTCCAGCGCGCCTGCCGAGCCTACAAGGATATCAACTTGCTTGCCCTCAAACTATTGCGCCCCGGCGGTCTGCTCGCGACCTTCTCTTGCTCCGGGGCCCTCTCTCCCGCTCTCTTCCAAACCGTGCTCGCCGAGGCGGCAACCGATGCCGGACGCGAGGCCCGCATCGTGGCCGCTTACCACCAGCCCGCCGATCACCCCGTCTCCCTCTCCTTCCCCGAAGGCCTCTATCTCAAAGGCTTCCTTCTTTCCGTCTAAATCCCCCGCCCTCATAGCCTTCATGGTTAGATTTGAGGCTTTAGGCATAAGTGTGGGTCGGGCATGCCCCTATGAAGGCAAAAGTGTTGTGAACATGGAACACGTAAAGTTGTGACGTGGCGAAACAAAATCGCGTATGCACAGGTGCGCGGGATGGCGGTGCGAGTCGGGAAGCCCGACCGCCGACCATCGCGTCCTGCCGCCAAGGAACACGGGCGTGCGCTGGCAACGTGGATAAAGAGTACCCAACGCTGCCGGATTCCCGCCTTTGTCGAACTCCAGCAGAAGATACGGAAACACGAGAAGCACGTCCCCAACACAATTGAATTCGGACTGAGCAACGCGAGGATCGAGACGATAAACAACAAGATCAAGTTGCTGATTCGAATCGCCTACGGCTTCCGCGACATTGACGCGATGATCAGCCTTGTCATGCTGTTCTGTTCATCGATAGAAATACCGCGTCCGGGAAACAAGTCAATTCCTTGTAAACAAGGGCTTAACGATATTTTCCCCGTCTCGCAAAAATGCCACAGACTTTTTCAAGTGCCGAGGGGGCAGGAAATGTTTTCAGATCGGAGGAATTTTTGGGGT
>JBJEVW010000030.1:0-5479 GCA_051884735.1 Kiritimatiellia bacterium
AAGCCTTCCACTGATTTGCCGCCATGAATGCCATTCGTTCCCATTGGTCAGCCGTAAGCAAGCGCCGTCCGACAAGACAGATTCGGCTCGGAGGATTGCGAATTGGAGGAGACGCTCCGATTTCCTTGCAAACGATGGCAAATACGGACACGCGGGATGTGGAAGCCAGTTCGAGAATGGCGCTTGACTGCTTTGAAGCGGGAGCGGACATTGTCCGTTTTGCGGTTCCGGATCAAACGGCTGCCAAAGCATTGGGCGAGATCAAGAAACGGGTCGGTTCTCGCGTTCTCGTGGCGGATATCCATTTCGACTATCGTTTGGCATTGGCCTCTCTTGAATCCGGGGTTGACGGCTTGCGCATCAATCCAGGGAACATTGGCGGAGCCGATCGTGTCCGCATGGTTGCTGAGGCAGCCAAGGCCAGAGGAGTTCCCATTCGAATCGGTGTAAATGCCGGTTCGCTCGACAAAGAGCTTTTGGCTCGGTTTGGAGGAGCGACACCGGAAGCACTTGTCGAAAGTGCCTTGCAGGAAGTATCGCGTCTGGAAGAAGTCGGATTCGACCAAATCAAGATTTCCGTGAAGGCTTCCGATGTCGGCCGGACGCTGGCGGCCTATCGTCTTCTTTCCAGGCGAACGGATTATCCGCTTCATTTGGGTTTGACGGAGGCCGGCACCCGGCTAAACGGAACGGTTTCCTCTTCCGTTGCCATGGGCATTCTTCTTTCCGAAGGAATCGGCGATACGATTCGCGTGTCGCTGACAGACACGCCGTTGGAAGAAGTACGTGTCGGACAGGCTCTTTTGCGGGCGTTGGGGCTGCGCCAATCCGGACCCAACATCACGTCCTGCCCGACTTGCGGGCGTACGCAATGCGATTTAATTGGAACGGCTCGGCGTGTAGAGGATGCGTTAGAGCGATTTTACCGCCTTTATCCGGATGCCAAGCGACCGCACATAGCGGTCATGGGGTGTGTCGTGAATGGTCCGGGCGAAGCCCGGGACGCCGATTTGGCGCTAGTCGGCGGGAAGGATTCGTTTTTCCTATACAAGCATGGTGTTCGCATGGAAGCCTTTCCGGAATCGGAAGCCGTATCAAAGTTACTCGTTGCATTGGAGGAATTCTGTCATGGGTAAAGAGCAAGTTGAACTGTCCAAGGAAATGGAACAAAATAATCCGGCATCATTTTTCGAGCGATATTTTGGCATTCCGCTTTCCAAGGTTCCTCCCTTTCCCGCCAAAAAGGACGTCTTGATCGTAACCTCCCTGCGAATCCTTTCCGACATGCTCGGCATCCTTCTTGCGTATCTGCTCACCTATTTTTTGCGCATGGATATTCTGCCGAATCTCTTCCCGACTTTGTTTTCCGACCTTAACGAAACCTATCTCGATTTCTTCCGGGGGCGTTTTCTGTTTTATCTCCTGCTTTTCAGCGTTCTGTTGATCTTTGCCAATGCCTTCAATGGTCTGTATGATGTCTATCATGTGCAAAAGCGGACTTTGGCGGGGTTGTATTTCTTGTCGAATCTCTTCTTTTTTCTGCTGTTGGTGTTATGTCTTTGGTTTGACAAGAACTATTGGCATTTGAGGAGTTTCTACGTCATTTTCTTCGCTCTCAACTTTTATCTTTCCTATCGTCTACGCCTCTTTTTGAACAAAAAGCTCACGGAAGTGCGCAAGAAAACCGGGCGTTTTCTGTTCCGGGCTGTTTTGATCGGCGATGGCGATGATGCCAAATTGCTCATGCAGAAATCCCAAAAACACGACTTGGCGAACTACACGATTGTGCGCCAGATCAAGGGATTTTCGAATCTTGAGGCGATACGGGCGAATCTTCCGGATATTTTGCGAAAAGAGAAAGCAACCTTCATTTTCAATTTGATGAATACCTCAGTGCCGTTTGTGACTGAGGTTTTCAGAGAAGCCGTTACGAGCAATGCCGGAGTTTTGCTCCGGATGCCGGCCTATATGTCCGTTGTCAATCCGTTTTCGTATCGGGATTACATCAAAGGGCAAGCGCTTCAGCATTTCAATCCTCTGTCCTTTGGAATTACGGAGTCCTGCTTCCGGAACGTGTTGGAAAAAATCGCGGCTGCGCTTGCACTGTGTCTTCTGGCGCCGGTATTTTTGCTGATTGCGATTGCAATCAAGTTGGATTCGAAGGGGCCGATTTTCTTCTTGCAAGAGCGGTACGGAAAAGACTGCAAGCGCTTCCGGATGTATAAGTTCCGGACGATGTGCGCCGATGCGGAGGCAAAACTGGAAGCCTTGCGCTGCAAAAATGAAACGGACGGGGCGCTTTTCAAGATGAAAGACGATCCGCGTGTCACGAAGGTCGGGCATTTCTTGCGCATCACGAGTCTGGACGAGCTTCCGCAGCTCATCAACATCATGCGGGGAGAGATGCGCTTTGTCGGGCCGCGTCCTCTTCCTTGCGCCGATTTGGATCCGTATTTGGAGAAATGGCAGATTAAGCGCCAACTTGTCTCTCCCGGACTGACCTGCATTTGGCAGACATCGGGGCGGAGCGAGGTCGGTTTCGACGTGATGTCCGTTTTGGATATCTGGTATGCGCACAATCGTTCATTTTTGCTGGACTGCCAAATCCTTTTGCGCACGGTTTGGACAGTGTTGTTCTGCCGAGGCTCTTATTGAGTTGCCTGTGTTTGTTTCAAAGACGTTGTCTAGTTTTTCCGTTTCATGGAGAAAGAATCGCCCTCCCTTTTGACGCTCTTTCGCTATCTGAAGCCATATTGGTACTGGGTTTTGCTAGCCCCGTTCGCCATGTTTCTCGAGGCGTACATGGATCTTTTGCAACCGGCTTTGATGAAGCGGATTGTTGATGATGGCGTTATGGCGAGCGACCAAGCCCTTGTTTTTCGCACGGGATTGCAGATGCTTTGCTATGCCTTGCTGGGCGCTTGCGGTGGTTGCCTTTGTACTTATTTCTCGTCGAAAGCCGCGATGGGTTTTGGCAACGATGTCCGCAAAGCCTTGTTTTACCGGATTCAGCAGTTGGCTTTTGAACAGACCGATCGGTTCACGGCCGGTTCGCTGACGGTTCGTTTGACGAGCGACATCGGCACATTGCAGTTTTTGGTGATCAGTCTGACGCGCATGCTGTTACGGTCGCCGTTTTTGCTTTTCGGTTCGATTGTATTCGTTGTCCGCACCGATTGGCATTTGGCCTTGCCGCTACTTTTTTCTGCGCCGCTGTTGATTTTCGTCGTCGTCCGGTGGATGCGGAAACTGATACCCTTATTCCAGAAGCGTCTTGAGCAGAGCGATTCGCTCAATGCGAAAATGCAGGAAACGCTGATTGGCATTCGGGTTGTCAAGGCGTTCGATACGGAAAAGGGAGAGACAAGTCGGTTTGAAGTTCTCAATCGTGCATTATCGGAAACGGATCTGGCGTCCGGGTATTTGCATTCGACTCTAGGTCCGGTGCTTGGACTCATCCAGCATTTGACGGTTGTCGTCATTCTGGTTGTTGCCGGGTATGAAGCAAATTCAGGGCTTGTGAAGGCCGGAGAGATTGCCGCTATTGTCAATTGGGTCAGTCAGGTGATGATGTCGCTCATTCACCTGAGTTTCATGACGATGCATTTTTCGCGCGCCGTCATTTCCGCTCATCGTGTATTGGAAGTATTGGATACGAAGCCGGTCATTCGCGATGGCGAGGAGGAAAATGCGCCGGAGGATGCGAGCATCGAATTTCGGGACGTATCGTTTGCCTACCCGGAATCTTCCGGGCTTCCGGTTTTGGAGCATATCTCCTTTACGGCTCCGATGGGATCGCATATCGCCATTATCGGCGCGACCGGATCGGGAAAAACGACCTTGTTGAATCTTCTCGCCCGGTTTTACGAACCGGATTCCGGCGACATTCTTGTCGGGGGGCGTTCCATTCGCCGATATGCTTTGGATTCGTTGCGTTCGATGATGGGAATCGTCTTGCAAAGTCCGCGTTTGTTTGCCGGTACGGTTTTCGAAAATGTCCGTTGGGGGCGTCCGGATGCGAGTGATGAAGAAGTTGAGGATGTTTTGCGAATTGCGCAAGCCGACCGTTTTGTCGCTCGATTTCCGCAGCGAGGGGAAACGAGAGTCGAGCAAGGCGGGGTGAGTCTATCCGGCGGGCAAAAACAACGAATTTCCATTGCCCGTGCCTTGATCCGGCGCCCCAAGATTCTGCTTCTCGATGATGCGACATCAGCGGTCGATCCGGCAACGGAGCGGCTTATCCGGGAGTCGATACGGACCGATTTTCGCCAGACAACCGTATTGTCGGTTGCGCAACGTGCTTCCTCGCTTCACGATGCCGATTGCATTCTTGTTCTGGACAAGGGGCGGATTGCCGGCTTTGGCTCGCATGAAGAATTGGTGAAGACTTGCGGACTATACAGGGAAATCATCGATTCCCAAAATACGTCGGTCTACAGAAAGGATGGTGCATGATGCCGCCTCGCCACCAGCCATTTGGAATGACTTCCGAACCGCAGCATGCGAAGAATGCGGTTGCCACCTTCCGGCGTTTGCTTGGCTATTTGCGTGGACAGGGCAGGGAAGTACTGCTCATGATTCCCGGGATTTTTGTCATCACATTGATGGGACTGGCATGGCCTCGCATTCTAGGAAGTGTCATTGATGTATTGGCACATCCTCCCGTCGATTGGCAGCGTATTTTTTTGCTGTTGGGATTGTCGTTGCTTCTTTTGTTCGCCTCTTTGGTTGCTCGAGTCTATCAAACCCGGGGAACGGTACGCTTATCCGTATTGTCGGTATTGAGCATGCGGCGCGAATTGTTTCGGCATCTCATGACACTGCCGGTTTCTTGTTTTGACCGCACGCCGCACGGCGAGTACATGAGTCGGTTGACGAATGACACTTCGATGGCGGGCGATACGCTCGGATCCGGATTGCTGTCGTTTTTTGCTTCCTGCATAACCTTGATTGGAACATTTGTCTATATGCTGTGGCTCAGCATTCCAATGACGGTTGTCGCTTGTGCAACGTTGCCCCTCACCTATTTCGCCGGGCGCCTTTTGGTGCGTGTTTCCCGAAAGCTCTACCGGGAGCGGCAGAAAGCCATCGGCGAATTGAACGGGTATGCCGAAGAGATGATTGCCGGGCAGCATACCGTGCAAGCATTCAGTCGCGGCGGAGAGGTATGCAAGCAGTTCAATGAACGATCCGACCGGCTGAAAATGCTGGCATTGCGCGCAGAGATTATCGGCGGCTTCATGGGGCCGATGATGAACACGATCAACACCCTATCGTTTATTCTGGTTGCGGCGTTTGGAGGCTGGCTTGCCATTCATTCGACCGGCGTCACGGTAGGAATGGTTGTTGCCTTTTTGCTTTATGCCCGTCAGTTTGGACGACCTGTAAATGAAATTGCCGGACAATTTGCTCAGATTCAAAGTGCAATTGCCGGTGCGGAGCGTGTGTTTCATGTCATCGACGAGCCATCTGAGCCGGA
>JBJEVW010000031.1:0-5470 GCA_051884735.1 Kiritimatiellia bacterium
CATCGCCATCTTCGACGCACGCTTCATTCACGAAGTAGACCCATTTAAAGAGTGTCGGGTTTGCCTGGCCAAAACAGAAATTGCCGTTTTTGACACCTTGCCACAAGTAGATATCCAAGTCGGAGCGGATGGTGCGGGTTCCTCCGCCGAGATCCAGATACATTTGTTCAGTTGTGGCATTCGCGCCGAAACGGATGTTTCCTTTTGTCGCATTCGGAACGGAAAAGGTCACGTCCTCTGTAAGGTAGGCCGGAACTGGAGTCGTCGTCTGATCGCCAATGAACTCGAATGTGATTTCGCCGCTATGGAGGAATGTGTACATGCCGTTTGTCAACATCAACGGAGATTCGTGCCGCATCCGGATGGTGGCCTTGGCGTCAAGGTTTGTGCCGAAAAGGCCATTGATATTGCCATCGAGCCAGTTTGCGGGATCGTTGTAGGAATAGGTCCCGCCCGTCGATTGGAGCCAACCGATGGAATCGGTCGTCTCTTGGGCTTTTGCTCCATTGACTGCGCAAAGCGCGATCATGAAAGAAAGGAAAAGTGGATTTGATTTCATCATGAAACTCTCCGTAATTCAAGCATTTTCGGTTCGTTGAACGCTGCGGATGAGTGACAGTGTAGCAGAAAACTTTGCAAAATGAAAGTGCATTTGCTACAATAATAAATTTTACCAACACTTCCTTCCAAATTCTCATACATGTTTCTATATCTATACAATCTTTGGAGAGCGGTGCACGGGGTGCAGGGAAGGGGGCGCGAGTGAGCGTGGGTGCGCGGCCCTGCCGCGCACGTGCCGCGGACGGAGCCGCGGCGTGCAAAACGCTCAGAAAGTGCGGATGGCGGCGCGAGTGGGCGCGGAAACTCGACTTGGCGCAAGAATATCGGGCGTCACTCTGAATGGCGGTGGATGACAGGCGGTGCAGATGGGAGGGGTTGGCGGGGTGTGGCGTGGCGAAGCGTCACCCCCTTATCAATGCCACGGTAAGAGGTGCGAGCGTTGTCGATTGCACTCGTTTTCCATTCTCCAATCGGGCATTCGTGTAGAGGAGGACTTTCTTTTCGAACGATACGGAAACGGGGATGGTGTTGTAATTGACGAGAAACTGGACGCGTTTTCCCCTGTAGCGGTAGGATGTCGTCAATACTTGATCCACCCAAAACGCCGATCCATCGTTTCGCGTGAACCGGTTTTTGCCGCAAACCACATGTTGCGGCTTTACCATTTTCCCCTTGTGCAGAAAATCTTTTCCGGCCCCCTTTCTCCAATTCGTCAACTCTCTCAAGAACGGGTAGACAACGCCTTTGTCCAGCACTTTTTTGTCTTTTCCCCATGAGGAGGCGGGTTGCCCGTCGTGGCGAAGGACGAGCGTAATCGAATCGCCGGCCAGAAAGGAATATGCGGCACGGTATGTGTAGTTGCGTTCCTCGTCAGAAAGCGCGGTTCCGATTTGGTTGCCCATGAAGTTGTTGACAAATTCATGGTACAAGTAGGCGTAGAGCGGAATGCTTTTGCCGATATGCCCGTTCAAGTTCCATCGATTGTCGCTGAATTTCAGCGTTGCCAAAAAAGGTTCTGCCGCCGCGGTTTCGCAACCCAGCAGCACATGATCTCTGCCGTTTATGCCGGAAAGCATATTGTTGACAGCGGAAATTTGCCATTTACCCGGAGCGGGGGTATGTCCATGGCGCCGATTATAGCAGAAATAGGCATTTCCGCCGTGATTTTGATCGAGAACCTGAATGTAATCGATACCACTGGCGACGATTTTATTGTATTCCGAAACAAGAAGCTCACGACACCGCTTTGATGAAGGACACATATCGTAGCCTTCTCGCTGATAGGTACAGGTTACGGAGCGCATGGTTCCATCCGTATCCGTGCACATGATATCCTTGAGATGTTTCTTTTCGAATTCTTCGGTTCTGGAATAATCCATGAGTTTGCTCTTTTGCGTCCAACCGAGGCCGCTGCAATAGACACCCACCAGAAAGCCCTTCCGGTGGGACTCTTCGACAAACGCTTCAAAGCAAGCCTCTCCCCCGAAAGGCGGCCAGACATAAGGCGGGGCCCATGGGGCAGAGCCTTCCCAGTGCATCAGAAGTGCCATGACCGCAGCCCCGGTCGCATTTGAGATTTCGGAGAGAATCGGCAAGGCGTTGGAATAGGGATAGAGAGCGGGATTGGGCGTTATTTCATCGATATCGTGTTTGCCGCGAACGGGATAGGTCACCACAATCGGGCTTTCGGCATACCATTCCGGCAATGGTTCGCCGGCGATTTTATGGAGCCCTTCCGGAAGATGTCGATAAAACCATTTCCGGTAGATTTCGGCGCAATCGAAACAATCTCCCTCGAAGAACCGCACCACCAAATCAAACGGCATTTTGTAATCCTGCGCAAAATCGACATCGCAAAAGGTTCTCAAGAGCAGATGAAGGGAATCGTTTTCGCACTTGAAATCGATTTGCTTGACTGTTCGTTCGGGGTCGTGCATCCCCATATAGATGCCGATTCCGTTGTGAAGGAAACCGATAAACTGTGAAGAAACCATATTGGGGAAAATGGCGTATTTGCCTTGCGACGGGTATTCGGGCTCGGCGTACCGGAGCCAGCTTTCGTTGCGTTTCCCCAAGTCAGTCACCAGGCATCCCTCGTTGTAGGGAAAGACGATTTCTCCGGTTCCCCCCTCGTCCTTCAGTTTTCCAGGAAGTGCAAAGCAAAATGGTTGCACCCATTCGAGCAGATCTTTTGTCTTGTTTTTGACGTCCATGCGAATGGACAACCCAGCGCGAGAGCACTTTTTCAGGCGAAGCGTCACGTCTGCCTCGGGGTGGGAATACTTCGCTTTTCCGTTTTTGAACGAGAGAAAGGCAAATGACCGTGCGGATAGAATCCGGTGCGCACCCGAAGCGTCCCGCAGTTTAAGCGAAAACAAGGGAGCTTCTCCGCAGATCAATTCCGTGCCTTGAAACAGGAGACTTTTCACGGCGGAGTTCTTGAAATCGATACAAATCCGTCCACCGTTTTTCAAATAAAAGGTTTCCATTGCCGGGGAGTATTCTTTTTGTCGAGAAAATTTGTTTGCAGTATTTTATCGTAGTGCCGCATTTCCCGCAATTCGGAGCGGGAGCGGTGAGCCACCACAGGCAGTGGGGCGGACGATGGAAAATGCGGAAAAATGCAAAGGATTCAGGATGGTTTTGAGACAAAGGTGAGCGTGTACATGGAAAAGGGGAGACTTTTTGCTATACTTTTCTGCAGCTTGCGATGAATCTGCGAGCTGGTCATTCAACCGCATTCGACAGAAGGCATTTGAGTGGCAAAACGCATGATGAACTCGACAATCCCTTTCACCATAGGCGAACTCGCCGCAAATGAAGGAAACATAACAATGAAAAAACTATTGTTTGCAGGAATCGTGTCGATGGCCGTTTTCGGCATTGCCGCGCAAGTTACGGAAAACGCAAAGACCGAACCAGCGCAAAAGAAGCAAGGCATGGCGGTTTCGGATTCCGGTCGGGCTTTGCCGGTGCTGACGGCAGAAGATTCGAAGACGACGATTGGAGAGCCGCGCTATCTGCCCCTGCGCTGGCTCAGTCTCGGAACCTCGATTACATGGTACAACAGCCATTCGGGAGCATCCTTCAAAAAAGGGTATCAATCGTGGCTTATGGATCAAATCAAGTTTGCGGAATTTTCGAATCGGGGAATTAGCGGCGCTTGTCTTGATTCGACGCTTTGGTGCATTCAAGATGCCGATCTTTACACGGTTGAACACGGAATCAACGATTGGGGAAATCGTGTTCCGCCCGGAACGATGGATGATTACAAAAACAACACGGGCAACGGCACATTCGCCGCAACCTACCGAAAGGTTATCGACAAGCTCAAGGAAACGAATCCTCAAACGACAATCATTCTTTGCACCCCGCGCAAAGGATACGGATTCGGCAGTTATCTTCCGCCGCATTGCGATGACCGTCAGACCGACAAGGGCGAAAAGAAAGGCTATTATCTGAAGGAATATGCCGATATTGTCCGGGCGATTGCCGCGGAAGAAAGGTTGCCGCTTGCGGACTTTTATGCTACCTGTGGCGAACAGGAAGAATTGGCGGGTCTTTCCATCGACAAAGCACTCCATCCGAACGATGCGGGGTATCAACGCATGGCGAACATCCTCGCCAAGACGATGATGCGCGTCTTTCCGGATGCGGAGTTTTTGAAAGACAAAAAGATGGTCTTTACGGACGATGGAAAAGCGAAGGATGTTGTGGTGACGAAGTTTCTTTCGACGGTCGACCAGGTTGTGCTGAAAGGAACAGACATTTCCAAAGTCCGCGTAACAGGCGCCAAGCTAGGCGGTGGTTGGGTTCCGGGAGGCCCCTTTGACTGCCAAGTCCATTTTGAGGCATTCGATTCCGAAACGAAAACCTATACGTGTCAATTGCAGAACTGTTCGCCGCAGGACAAGTGCATGCGCGTCATTGCCATAGAGCTCAAGCAAGAGTTTACCGGCGATGTCGTCGCCCGTGTTTTGTGGAATCGGTATCGTTTCAACTTTGAAGATTATGGGCTCAACTTTGCGGTTGACGGCAACTACAGCGGCGCGTGCGGTTCGGCTTCGAATTATGCTTCCCAGGGCTATGTTATTGGCGAGTTGACCTTGAGCGTGAACAAATAGAAAGAGAAGAGAGGCCGATTTCCGGCGCGTTCAATCGAATGGAAGGGGACGGCTCTAGACAAATAAAAAGGGATGCACCGCATGACATGCGTTGCATCCTTTTTTTGTTTTGCGGGAAATGATTGCCGGAGGAGATTAAACCTTGACGAGATGGGCACCTTCGGAGCAG
The DNA here is from genome assembly GCA_051884735.1 of Kiritimatiellia bacterium. GTDB lineage: Bacteria > Verrucomicrobiota > Kiritimatiellia > RFP12 > UBA3636 > JAEDLN01. Next base: position 4,855 of record JBJEVW010000031.1, read on the forward strand.
CTGATGATGCGAGTGTCGCAAGGGGATCCGTACTGATGTGCGTAGGCGTTTCGGATCGCCGCAGCGGCGGTCTCGGCATCGCGTTTGTTGACGAGCACAACCGCCGAGCCGCCAAATCCGCCGCCCGACAAACGGGCGCCGAGGATTCCGGGAATGGATTTAGCAGCATCAACGACCATATCCAGTTCCGGACAGGAATTCTCGAAGTAGACACGAGAAGACTCATGCGATTCAAACATCAGTTTACCGAAGGAGGCGGCATCGCCGGAGCGGAGGAAATCGATGCCTTCCAGAACGCGCGTATCCTCGCCGATCGGGTGTGCCGCGCGGCGTGCAATCCGATCATCCATGCCGTCGCGGAATCGAAGCCATTCGTTCCAGGAAACGTCGCGGAGAGCGGAAACGGGGTGGTCGAGAGCAGTCGCGAAGAAGCGGGCTGCAATTTCGCAGCTTTCGCGGCGTTCATTGTAGGCGCCGTCAACAAGAGCATGTTTCGCGTGCGTATTGCACATCAAGAAGCACACGTCTTCGGGGAAGGCGATCGGCTTGATATCGAAGGAGCGGAAATCGGAAAGGACGAGGGCGTTTTTCTCGCCGTAGATGGAAGACACTTGAT
>JBJEVW010000032.1:0-5458 GCA_051884735.1 Kiritimatiellia bacterium
TCGCGCCACATGGCCGGTAGGGCGCGATGTCCCCATCGCGCCGCAGCGTAATGCGCGTGCGGCTTTGCGGTGCGCCGAACCGGGTAATGCGCGTGCGGCTTTGCGTGCGGAATGGCTCTGCGTCCCTATCGCCCTTAGCCCGGTCGCCGGGCCGCCCGGCCCGTTCGCCATTCGCCGTGAAAGCGCGTCCCGGAAACCGGGCTAAGGGCGGCCAAAGAAACTTTTCATTGTACACATCACCGGATTTATGTAAAAATACATTCGTTCAAGGAGTTTCTATGAAATCAACTGCATTTTTCGTAGCCCTTTCGGTTCTTCTGTTCTCTGCGTCAATTTTGCGTGCCGACATCCTCGAAATCGGTTCCCCGGAGGAGTTCGCGGCGGCCATGGCGGCCGCAGACGCGGCCAACACCTATAAACTAACCGCCGATTTGGACCTTTCCGGTTGGACGCCGGTCGATTTCGCGGCAACGCTGGATGGCGACGGCCACGAGATTTCCGGCTTGAACAGTGCGCTCTTCACCAAAATCACGGGCGAGGTGAAAAATCTCACCATCCGTGGCACCGTCTGCTCTGCTAAAGATTGGCCGAATGTCGCAGGAGATTACGGCGTGCTCGCCTGTACCAACGATGCGGCGACCGTCAGCCGTGTCATCGTCACGGGAGCGAATATCGCTTCCACGCAAACGGCCCGTTTCCACATCGGCGGAATCATCGGCCGCATGACGGGTATCGGTGGCGTTATCGAAGACTGCCAGGTCCTCAATAGCATAATCGAAAAAAACAACAGCCATGTGGGCGGCATCGTCGGTTATTCGGACACCGGGGTCGATTATGCCATCCGGCGCTGCACGGTCGCCAATACCACCCTAAGCGGCCAGTGGGTCGGCGGCATCCTCGCCCAATCGGAAAATACGGTCAACTCCGGCGCAACCTGCATCATTTCCATCGAAGACTGTTTTGTCGGCGGCGATATTTCCGGGAGCTCCTATGTCGGCGGAATGGTCGGATTGTCCGGTCATACAAAAGACAACGAATCGCAACTGTCGCTTATCCGCTGCCGCAATGAGGCATCCGTGCGCGGCACCGGAACGCAAACCGGTGCGGGCGGTATGATCGGATTCATCTCACGCGGCAAAACAAGCCGTTTCGAAGGGTGCGTCAATTATGGCTCCGTCTCGACGCCCGCCAATGCGACCAATGCCGGGGCCGGCGGCCTGGTCGGCGGCATCTTCTCCGGAACAAGCTCGGCTTCCTGCATACCGGTTGTCGTGAACTGCGTGAACTACGGCAGCGTCTCCTCCGGCTCCTCCATGGCCGGCGGTCTCTTCGGCAACTGCTCCATTCAACTTTCAGGCGCTTTCACCAACCTCGCAAACCATGGTTCGGTGCAGGCCGGTCTGACGTATGCAGGCGGTTTGATCGGAAAGTTCGGAACGGGAGTACGACTCGTTTCATTCGCAAATGTCCAGAATACGGGGGCCGTCTCGGCCAGCGATTCGGATTCGTCCGCCGTCGCTGGCGGTTTGGTCGGCTACGAGGATATCGCCATCGCGACCATGCAGCCGTTTCACGGCGCCATGTCGATTGGCGACGTAACGACGGCAGGTTCCGCAGGAGTCCTTTGGGGATCGCTCAAAAACACGAAGGCGAGCTCCTTCTCCGCCTCCCATCTCGTGATGGCCGGCACGGCGACAGGCAGCCAGACCGGACTCTTCCTGGGTGCCGCCGATTCCGCATCGACGGTGGAAATCGTCTTTATCCCCGATCCGGAAACCATCCTCTCTTCGGCTGCCGCCGACCACACCTACTACGACAAGTCGAATACGGGCGTCGATCTCGAACTCGGCTCTCTCGGAGAAACCGCACTATCGGATGGTACGGCACTGGCCGTGATGAACGCATTCGCTGAAACAGCGCCGGATTATTCGGTCTGGCGCCAAGGAAGCGACTACCCGTATCTGGCATTCGAAGAGACGGTTGGACCTGTCGGATGCGCAATGGTGGAACTGGCTTTCAAAGACGGCGAAGATATCCTGCTCGCGACCAATGTCTTGAAAGGTACCTCGCAAATTCCCTATCCGCCCGATCCGGAAAAAACGGGCTACGCGTTTCTCGGATGGGAGGGAAATGTCTCGAATCTCGTGGAGAATACAACTCTGTCGGCAGCGTGGAAGGAAGGCGAAATCCACTTCTTCACAGTGCGCTTCGTCGACTGGGATGGATCGCTTCTCCAGGAATCTTCCGTGCAGGAAGGCTTCGCGGCAGAGGCGCCAGATGACCCGCAACGGGAGAACTATGTCTTCACAGGTTGGGATTCGTCATTTGGCGAAATCACCGGCGATACGGTCGTCACGGCCCAATACGATCTCCAGCACTATTCGGCGGGCGATCTGGCGACCTTGATGACTTTGATGAATACAAAACGCCTGCCGGCCTATGTCATCACGGTGACCGCGGATTTGGATTTCTCCGAAACGACGTGGACGCCGGTTGAATTTGCCGCGACAATAGATTTCGATGGACATGCCGTCACGGGGCTTGGCGTGAACACGAGTTTGTTCTCCGTGCTTTCCGGAACCGTGAAGAATCTCCGGCTCGTCGGATCGCAGTCGCCGGATGCCGCCCCGGTTGCCGTCCGAGAACATTTCGGCATCGTTGCCAAGGAGCTGACGGGTGGTACGGTTTCGAACTGCTCGGTCGATGGTTTTGTCATCGCGCCTGCCGGAGAAATCTGCGCCGGAATGATTGTCGGCCGGGCCTACAACAACGCCGTGATCGAAAATTGCACCGTTGGCGCAGGGTGCGTCATCACCAATGTCGCCGGTTGCTCCATCGGCGGCATCGTCGGCGCTTTCTCCCTTCAGAACTACTTCGGCGGCATCGGGCCGATCGTGCGCGCCTGCACCAACAAAGCCAATGTCTTCGTGAAATCAGGTCCCGGAAACTACCGCGGTGTCGGCGGTATCGTCGGGGATATGTCGGCCTACAGCGAAACCTCGAAACCGATCTCCAAAGTCTTGGCCTGCGTCAATCACGGGACGCTGACCGTGGGCGATGACACCAATCATCCGGTCTATGTCAAACTCGGTGGCATCGTCGGCCGTGCGGGCGGAACGACAGGTGCAACCAAAGACGCGGAAAACCGGATCGAAAACTGTATCAACAACGCGCCGTTGACCATTGACGGAAAAGTGGAAATTGCCGCCGGCGGTATTCTGGGCGGTGCGGACCGCTCGACCTATGCACTTACCGGTTGCGCTAACTACGGGGACGTATCCGTCCGTTCCTCCGTCGAGACCAATCGCGTTGTCTCCGCCGCCGGCCTCGTCGGGACGGTCGGCGAGTGCTATCCGAGCAAGGACTGCACGGCTGTCGATTGCGCAAACTACGGCAATGTTTCTTGCGACGTGTTCGCCGGCGGCTTCACGACAACCGTCTCCTTCAACTCAAACCACCAAAACCAGGTCTGCTCCTTCACGAACTGTGCAAACTACGGCACCATATCGGGCGGCGTGTTGCAAGGACAGGGCTTCGCCGCCGCTTATACGGACTTCACCGGAAAACCGGGGCCGAAAGCGCTCGGATGCTTCAACTGCTACTTCCCGCTGGATGACATCATCGGCTACGATGAAACGACACGTTTCACAATAGACGAAGCATGCCGCTTCGGCAATGCGGAAGATTTTTCGATTCCATACGCCGTTCGCTCCCTGACCGCCACCGCCGAGGAACTCGGCCGCTCCTCCTGGGTCTGGGGAAAGTCCGGTCCGGAACTGTCGATTTTCAGCCTTCCTTGCAATCTGCCTACGGTTTTCTTCCTCCTATAGCACGATCCGACACCATCTTGACGGATATGGAAAATCAACCAAAAAGCACACCATCGCACTCCGAAACCGCCCCCAATGCAATGCCGCGCCACTTCCACGAACCGGCGCGCAACCTTCCGCTCGATGATGGGGCGGATATCATTGTCGCGGGTGGCGGACCCGCAGGCATCGCGGCGGCTGTGACCGCTGCGCGCGGCGGTAAAAAGGTGCGGCTCTTCGAACGGCAGGGATGCCTCGGCGGGGTCTGGACGGCCGGGCTTTTGACCTATATCTTTGATTTCGACAAGAGCGAAATCGGCTGGGAAATCATCCGCCGGCTCGATGCTATCGGTGCCCGGAAAATCGATCGGGCGACCGGCTACGATCTCGACCGTGACTGGGTCTACGAACCGGAATACATGAAGTTCGTCTGCGAGGAAATGTGCCGCGAGGCCGGTGTGCGCGTGACGCTCCATTGCCCCGTCATTGCCGCCTATCGCGACGCAAGCGGCCGGAATATCGAGGTCGTTGTCACAGAATCAAAGTCCGGACGGCAGGCGTGGCATGCCAAACAGTTCGTCGACTGCACAGGCGACGGCGATCTCGCCGCCCTGGCCGGTTGCGGTTTCGATCTCGGATATCCCGGGCTCGGCTACGGTCAGCCCGCTACATTGAACGCACTCGTTGCCGTCGATGATGGAGACGCCATCGCAGAGTATCTCTCTAACGAACCCGCCATGTGGACGCCCGTAAAACTTCCGGACGGGGCGGACATTTGCCACCATATCTATGCAAGCCATAAGCTGAAATCCCTCTTGCGCGAACAGGGCATGGAGCCATCCTACGGAGACCCTACCCTTTTCCGTTTCCACCGCAATGTCTTTTGCTTCATGGCAAACCACGAGTATCGCCTGCCGATCGATGACACGCAGGCGATTTCCGATGCCACCATGCATGCACGCCACGAAATCATCGCGCTGGCTGCGGCACTCGAAAAACTCGGCGGCCCTTGGAAGGGCTTCCGCGTCATCGGTTCGGCAGAACAGATCGGACACCGCGAAGCCCGCCGCATCCACGGTCGATATACCGTCACCAAGGATGACATCGAAAACGGGACGGTTTTCGACGACTGCGCGACCATCTCCCGCACACCAATCGATATCCACGGCCTCGATAAAAAGATGAACGACCAAAAGGCCGCCGGAAACCGCGGCAATGTGAAATTCCGGCCATTCCAGATTCCTCTCCGTTGTTGCAGGGCAAAAGACGCAGACAACCTCTTTATGGCCGGACGCAATATCTCCGGCGATTTCTATGCCCATGCTTCTTATCGCGTGACCGGTTCCTCCGTCGCTCTCGGCGAAGCCGTCGGACGCTTCCTCTCCCATCAATAACCCATCCGCGCCGCTGCGCCCGTGCCCATTGCGCTCCTCGTTGTTGGAAAGTCGGACGCGATGTAACCCCCGGCCATCCGCGCCGCTGCGCCGCAGGGCGCACCTCACCATCCTGCGCCCCCGAAAACCCATAATCCATCCCATTCATCCTCTGTGGCTTTCCTGCGCCATCGTAATCCTGTCCATTCTGTCTAAACTCTCCCCGCGATACACGCGACATCGGCCGTCGGGCCTCCCGACCCCTATCCCGGTTTT
>JBJEVW010000033.1:0-5454 GCA_051884735.1 Kiritimatiellia bacterium
TATCGGCTTCTTATGGTGCAGAAATCGATTTAGGGAGAAAAAAGCGCGACAACCGCCCGTCGAATTTCGGTAGAATACCGACATAGTAAATAAAAAAATCCTGGAGGTTGCGTCGTTCGGAACCGACAGTGCAATGTCCTTCACCAAGGGACTGCAGACGCGTACAATTGAGTCGAAAATCGCTTCGACTGCTCTGCGTTTCCCTTGCCTAGGGGATCCATAAACTTCGTCAACCAGACGCTTTGACGTGCGTTCAACGGCGGTTTTGCTATACTTCGGGTCATGGAGAGACTCCTTTCGGGTGTTGATCGCCGCCATTATGGTGGAATCCGAGAAAAAGTCTCTTCTTTTCTTTTGTCTAGCGAAATTGAAAATCTGGGATCATTTATCCCGGATTTTTCCGGGATAAGCCTGGGCTTCCCGGGGCCGCGTGCATTTCCTTTTCTTTTTTGCTAGACTTGTTACCATGGATTTCAAGCAAGCATACAAAACAATCATGGATGACCATTTTCCACCTTTGATGGAAATCCGGTTCATCGATCACGACAAAACCCAGACCCTTCAATACCAAAAGGTCTCTTGGGCCATTGATGGCGTGCAAAAGGGTTTGCGCTACGGCGAAAATCCCGGGCAGGAAGCCGCCGTCTATAAACTCGTCAATGGAAACCTCGCCCTCGGAGACGTCCAATTCATCGCGCCAGGACGCCCCCTCGCAAGCGAGCCAGAACTCCTCCAAAGCGGGAAGCATCCCGGTAAAATCAACCTCACCGACGCCGATAATGCGCTCAACATCCTGCGGTATCTCGACCGGAAACCATGCGCCGTCATCGTTAAACACAACAACCCTTGCGGCGTCGCTTGGGCCGATTCCCTCTCTGAAGCCTATTTTCGCGCCAATAAGGCCGACCGCCTTGCCGCTTTCGGCGGCTGCATCGCCCTGAACCGGGAATGCGACCTCGAAACGGCCAAGCTCATCGCCGAAAACTACGTCGAGGTCGTTGTCGCCCCCGAATTCGCCCCCGGTGTCATGGAGCTCTTTGCCACCAAGAAAAACCTCCGCGTCATGCGGATCGGCAATATGGCAAAACTCTGCTCCTACACCACAGAACGTTTCGTTGATTTCAAATCGCTCATGGACGGCGGTATCGTTGCCCAGTGGTCCTTCCTCCCGCAAGCCCGCTCCGTCAACGATTTCCTCCCAGCCGAATGCTTCCGGAAATCCGATGGAACCATGCACCGCGTTCTTCGCCAACCGACGGAAAAGGAACTTGATGATATGCTCTTCGGTTGGCTCGTCGAAGCCGGCGTGACCTCCAACTCCGTCCTCTATGTCAAGGATGGCGTGACCGTCGGAATCGGAACCGGAGAACAGGATCGTGTCGGTGTCGCGGAAATCGCCCGCGATAAGGCCTACAAAAAACTGGCCGACTGGATCAGTTGGGAAAAATGGGCTACCCCCTATAACGAACTCGACCAGAAATTCGGCCCCGAAGATGGGGGCAGACACCGCGCCGAAGCCGATGAAATCTCCGCCGCACAAAAGGGCGGCCTCATTGGTTCCGCTATGATTTCCGATGCCTTCTTCCCATTTAGGGATGGTCTCGAAGTCGGCATTCGCGAGGGCGTTTCCGCTGTCGTCCAACCCGGTGGCGCAATCCGCGATTGGGACGTCATCGATTGCTGTAACGAAGCCGGCGTCACAATGGTCTTTACCGGTCAACGCTCTTTCAAACATTGATGGTCGCCACTGCCTTGGTGGTGGAATGGCAGACACAGAGGACTTAAAATCCTTTGCTCGCAAGAGCGTGCGGGTTCGACTCCCGCCCTAGGCACCAAATCATCCAATCACTCATAACCCGTTGACATTCCACGAAATATCAACGGTTTTTTCATTTGTTTTTCGCAGGCGCAGCCCTTCCCCCTCGCTTCCCCAAAAACTTTGTGGCGAGGCTCTTCGCCCGTGGTCGCTCGCCACTCCCGCTCTCGCTAGGGTTTTGTATGCCGCAGCCGCCTCCGAGACGGTCTCCGCCGCTTTCGCGACTTCGTCCAGCTTCTTCTCTGCGTCATCCGTATCTGCTCGGACCGTGATTTTGAGTTCAGACGCGTTCGCCATTTTTGATTATCCTTTCCGCTAGCTCCCGCTCTCCAAGCGTCGCACCGTCAGAGCCTCCTGGTCCCTGGACATAGCAGCGCCAAAGCAGCGCAACTTGAATGCACGGAATCGCCCAGAGAACATCACGGATGGTCATTCGGTATGTCCTGCAGGCCCATTCCGTGAGTTCGGCAAGCCAGCCGTTGCCTATCCTTTTTTTGGCTCCCCGCCCTCCTGTGCGGGAAGCATGCGATAGAATGCCGTGATTCCGTCCAACACCTCCGCAAGCCGTTTGCGATACGCTTGCAACGGCGTTGCATCAAGCCACAAAACACCTTGCACGGGCGCTTCCTTCCACCGGCTCGCGGCTTCTTCCCGCGGGAGCGATAGCAACCATAGAGCCTCGGCGCATTTCGAAATGCTCCCGACGTCTCCCCGCAAAAGCGGTGAGTCGATCCGCTCCAGCAGCGCGATCTGCCCCAAGGTAAGCGGAGACGGCACCAGCAGCGCGTCTATCGATTCAACCGGGTTTTCCATTGTCAGCTGATCTCGCTGCCGTCTTTCGCGTTGACGGCCTTCTCGCAGTCTTCGTACCGTTCCGCCGTAACGCGGAGCTTGCGGAAATCGGAATTGCTCTCCGTAACCGCCGCACTCGTGACATAATACTTTACGCTGTCGATGGTGATTTTTTTCCGATCGTAGGCGGTTCGACGCCTTTCGCAACGATCAGCGAGACGGAGACCGTCGTCTTTTCGTCGTACTTGTGCTGGCCGATTACCGCCCCGAGTTCATTCTGTTCGGTTCCGACCATCATTTCGGTATTCTTGTCGAACGACGTGATGAAGCCTTCCGTAGCGGACGCGATATCAGCGGGCGTATCGACTTGGACGCCCCAGACTGCCAAACTGGTTGTTGTTGCCATGATTTATCCTTTTGTTCTGGTTAATAGAGTTTTGAAAGAGATGGAGACCTGAAAAACGCCCTCCTCGTACAGGCTGCCTTCCATTCCGGCCCAATGATGGATCGATCCGTCGAGGATTTCGACGCAACGCCAGGCTGCACCGAATGCCGTCAGATAGTTCTGGCGCTCCCGGTTCACCGCCGCGCGTTCCGTGACATAGAGCTTCCAATCGACCACAACGCCTGGCGCATTGTTCTCGCAGCGATCAATCGCAATAGCAACGACCGGACCGTCCGCCAGCCCGAGCCCCTCTTCAAGGACGCGCACAAAATCCGCCTGGTCCTGCATGACGACGGTACACCCGGCAACCTTGAGAACAGGGTCGACGGCGAGCGCGTCCCGGGCAATTTCCTGAATCTGTAGCGTTGGATTCATATCAGCTTGTTTTTTCTTATGAAAAATGAAAGAATCAAATCTGTGATGCGAGGACAAGGCATTGGAGACTGCATAGACAGGCGAGATCCGTGCGAGCCGGAACCTTGTAAGGCCTTATCTCGTATCACTATTGCTCTGTCGATGCCGTTGCTTTCGAAATGTAGTCGGTTGCCCCGATAATGTATCGACACCAAGAAATAAAAATCCTCCGTCTAGTGTGTCGAGTGTAATGTCAAGACTGTGCTCGAGTCCTGGAGTCTTCGAAACCGAGTCTGGTTTTCTCCACATTGCCGGAATGAGATCAAAATCCGCTCTCGAAATTGGGATGTTATTAGTTGCTTTTTTGGAAGGATTCTCATGGTCTCGACCATGATTTGTCAGCCATTGCTCTGTTAATGTAAGTGATTTTCCCGCGACTTCATCCCGCAACTCCGGGTCTTCAATCTTTTCCAAAAGTCCAGAATTGTATTTTCCCTTTCCGAGCGTTGCCGACACTTTTCCTTTTCCATTCAACATGTCGGAAATAAGGCTTTCGTTAAACTTCACCATTCCATGATCGACTCGAACCTGGGAGCCGAATTTTTCCCGCAGTTCGTCCTCAAATGGCTTTCCTGCACCTTTTGGAAGTGCGGCTTCAAGACCATCATTCATCGGTTTCGTTTCCGGCATCTTCGGCGGAGGATCGTCCTTCTTGATGACGCCAAGCCGAATGGCGTCCGCTCTGGAGACGTCGCGGACGCCCATGCCGGAATTAAAGTCGAACGGTGGCCACGGGTGGCCAAAGCGGCTGATATTCGTCCAAATCGGGTCGGTTTTGAGCGCGATCATGCGCCCGTCGAAGAATTTTCCGCCGGCATCATGCCACTTTGTCGCCCAGTCCCTCACATTCCGTCTGGAGCGAATGCGCAGAAGCTCTTGCGCCGGAAATGCCGCCAAAGCTCCTTCGCTCATCCCTTCCTTGTAGCGGACAAATCCGCGGGACTCACGGACGTTTTGATCCATGATCAAATCCAAGCGACGCCTCGATGACAGGTTCCGGAGGTTCGATTCCCCCGGCTTGTCAGCATCCGGATGGCCGGTTTTCGCAAGAATCTGGCGGATCGCGACACGCGCCTCGCTCCCGGATAGATGCCCGTCCGCGATTTTCGCTGCGCATTCACGCGCTTCATGCAAGATGCGCGTTTCCTCGACCGTCGCCGAGAAGAACGCACGGTCCCGGAGTCCGGCCTGCACGCCACTCCATTCCGCCGAGTTCAGCTTTGACGCAACAAGAGCTTTCTGCAAAATTCTTTCCGCCGCCGTCATGTCAACCTCCATCTTCTCCGGTTAACGCATCAAGCGCGGCTTTCCCGGCCGTTGTCGCCGCCTCCATTCGTTCTTCCAACGTCGGAAGGACAGACGGATCGGGCTTCAAGGTCGCTTTTCTTGCGAGACGCCAGAGCGGGAGCTTTACCTCGTCCGTAACTTGAAGCGCGAGCAAATACCCTTCTCCCTTTCCGCCACGGACAGGGATGAGCTTCACGTCCTTTTCCCGCTGCATCATTTCACGGGGCCAGATTCCGGCGACCATCGGATGCACCGGAATTGCGAGAAACCTGCCGCGCTTCGGAAGAATCGTCCCGCCGTCTCGATGCATCAAAAGTCCCGGCGCACGCGCCGTCACTTCCGCATCACCATTTTGTCCGGACGATACGCTCACGCTTTCCGCCGCTCCCGCCCAATAGTCCGACTTTGGCCAACCTGGACGGCCTGGCCGTTCATTCCGTTTCAAAAAATGATCATACAAAAGATTCGATATCCCGCGAGCGGCCGCGTCTGCAACAGCCGGTGCAAGATTTTTGTTTTTCTCTTCGACCATCATTTTGATGCCGGTCGGATCGGCAGAAACCGATAGAAGCGAGTGATCAGTCATGTCAGTCATGTTTCACGCGGTCGCGCTCTTCGGAGCGTTTCGCGTCATTGAAGCGGTCAAGCGTCCCGACCAGGTAGCCGGTGATGCGGCGGATTCGGTCGAATTTCGGCGCCG
>JBJEVW010000034.1:0-22376 GCA_051884735.1 Kiritimatiellia bacterium
GCCATCAAACTTCGGATTTACTTCTGGAATCCAAGTTTACTTCTGAACGCGACCGATTTTTTTGAAGGTGTAGTTTGCAAAAGTAAACGCACCTGATTTGGTGCGTTTACTTTTGCGCACTACAGATTTTTTTTGAAGTCGAAAACGGACGGGCGTCGCGGGGCGGGGCCGGGCGGCCCGATGGGCCGGCGGTCTACCCGCCTTTTGTGGTGAAACGGCGCGGGAAGAAGTTGCGGTGTTCCAGGGTCGGCATGGCAGTAGGGCGCTCTTTGCCCCCCCCCAAAAAAAAAATCAATTCTGTCGATTCGCCATTCATGGCTATGACAATCCGGCCAAAAAAGCAACGCGGCTGAGACTGCGGTTGGGCGAGTGAACTGGATGAGAGGTTAGACAGGATTGACAGGATTACACCGATACATGTGCGATTTTATTTTTTTTTTGGGGGGGGGCGAGGGCTCGCGAATTTTTGAACACAAAGGAACACAAAGACGCGTGGGCGGGATGGATAGGAACACAAAGGGGCAGGATGCCCGACAGCCAGTGCCGAGCCGCCACGTGCAATTTTTCTGGATTGTCTCGTGAGCATGGCTGTCCGGGCTGGCGACTCGCCACTTGCGCCCTGCCGCCATATCCCTCCATCGCGCGAAAAAAAAAACGAAAACCGCTTTTGTCGGATCGTATATTGTCTATCGGGACTGTCGTCCTTTATTGTTTTTGAGGCTAATAAGCACTGGCGGGCTGAGGAACACGCGAATTGGGGTCTGGTAAGATATGGGCTGTGCAACCGACCGGAAAATCAGCGAAAATGGGATGGAGATGCAAAAATCGTGTGTGTGTTCCGGGGATTGATGAGGCGAGATCAGGGTGTTTTTGAAAAAGACGTTGACGAAGCGAGTCGAGTTTTGTACAGTATTCCCCAAGGAAAGCTGTCTCTTCTTCAAGGCGGCGCCCCATAAACTTAACTTCGAAAACAAACCATATCCTATGAAAAAAGCACAACTCTTTGCGGGAGTTGCCGTACTTGGCGCACTCGCAATGTCCGCTTCCGCGGCTGAGACGGCTTGGTGGTCGGTCGATTTTACCGGCAAGACCATTGAGCAGATTACCAATGCGGCGGATCCCGCCTATGCGGAAGGTCAGTTCGCCCGTGACGCCGAGTCCGATCAGTCTGCCATTGTCGTTTGGGACAAGGAAGACTCCTTCAACGGAAACGAGGTTCTCAAGCTCGACACGCAGGGGACCGATCTTTCCTGGACGCCTGTCGCCGCCAGCGGCACCTACAACAATGTCTATATCGATTCCGATATCTACTTTGTCGGTTCCGATACCGAGCCTTCTGCCGCGCAGTTCGACTCTACGAATGCTCCTGTCCAGACTGCAATCTTTTTGAAGAACACGACGGACGAGCAGGGAAATGTCACGGCTTCCACGCTGTGCGCCTATGCGTTTGACGCCGCCTCCGAAGGCAATGTCTGGAAGGAACTTCCGAATGCCGGTATTGCCGACAATACTTGGGCGCACATCCGCGTCACCGTCAATTATGATGGCTTGGATCCGATGTTCTCCGTCTACGTGAATGATGTTCTCCAGGGCGATGCCGACGGAACGACGTCTTTCACGGTTGCCAATGCCGATGCCTTCAAGGCGGCCAGCAAGCGCAAGCTGAACTCGGTCGCTTTCCGCGGCACGGGAGCGGTCGACAACTTTGCCGGTGCCTTCGAGGACAAGCAGGCCGTCATCTACAAACTTGCCAGCACGGTTTATTTCGATGGCGCCGTCAGCGAAGAGTATGCAATTGCGGATACGAATATTCCAGAAGGAACCACTTCGGTCACACTAACGTTCGGCAAGATCTGCGGTATCGATTATGATGCGGGAACCTATGCCGGTACGGTTAAGAAGATTGTCCTGACCAACATCGACGGCTCGGTCGAGGAATTCACCTTCAATGTCGATACCGAGACCGAAAACTTTGAAACGACCGTGACGAGTGGCGATGATTCGCGTTGGGTCATGAACGAGACCGATATGGATATCGTCTATGACACCACCGGAATTGAAGCCAATCCCGCGAATGTCGTTGTCTACTACGAGAGCGCGGGCTACACGCCGCCTGCCGATGAGCCCACCGTCCCGTCGATTTCGGGCGAAGGCCTCCCCGAAGGCACCGCTCCGGTCGAAATCACGGAAGACAACTCCTTCGTGGTTCGCTTCGTCGCTCCTGACGCCGGTGTCACCTACACGCTCCAGTCTACGGATGCAATCGGTGTCGAATTCACGGATACGACGGTCTCCAAGACTTCTACGGAAGCCGGCGAAGTCATCGAACTCGTGGCTCCCGCCACGGAGAAGACGACTCAGTTCTATCGTGTGAAGGCTGCCCGCTAAGCCTCTCCTCCTCAAGAATCGTCACTTGAGCAAAACCGTCCCGGATTTCCCGGGGCGGTTTTTTTGTCGTATTCGGGGCGGAAGAGCGGTGAGCCACCGCGGGGTCGGGAGTCCCGACAGCCAAGCATTTTGGCCGAGCTGTGTTTAGCCACAAAGGAACACAAAGGTGGCGGGCCGCCACGGGCAATGTGGGACGGGATGGATAGGAACGCAAAGGTGGCGAGCCGCCACGGGCAATTTTTGGGTTTTCGAAGGTGCGCGAACGAACTGTCCCATACATCCCATTTGTCTCATTTGTCTCAAAGATTTGCAAGATTGATTTTTGGGTTTCGATGGTCGCGAGATTTTAACCACAAAGAGCACAAAGAGCGACGGGACGGGATGGATAGGAACACAAAGGCTAGGGGAGCGGGAAGAGAAATCCACAAAGAGATTTTTGTTGTTTCTTCGGGTGGCTCGCGAAACCAAAAATGACTTTGTGTTTCTCCGTGTTTTTCCATGGTGCTTTGCTTTGTGGTTTTGCTTCCGTCCGACGGGGCTCTCGCTCAGGCGCCGCCTTCCTGGATCTTTGTGGTTGGTTTGCTTTCCGGGACGAATGGGACAACAGAGACGAATGGGACGATCTTATGTCGGCGATTGGGATGACGCATGCGCTCGACATTGGTGCTGGACTGCCGGAAATTGGCCGTTTGCACATCTGCAAACTTGTCTATTGAAGAAAGCCGTTTGCTGCGGCTAACACTGACTTTCGGGCCGAAAGCCCCTTTGTGGAAAATAGCAAGAGAGGTATTTGGTTTGCCGCTTGTCTTTTCAAAGGGAAAAGCAGGATGGCGCGAGAATCTTGCACTTGCGGGAAATCGTCTTTTCGTATATTCTAAACCCGCCTGAAGAAGTGTCTTTTTTATCTCTATTCTGCCATGAAAGTAAAGTCTATTCTCTCGGTCGCCGGTATGCTTGCGACAGGTCTCCTCTCCTGGGCTGCTCCGGTTATTGACGAGTCCTCGATTTTGATTGACGCCTATACGGCCAATGACGTGCCGACGTATGCCGCAACGGATACCCCGACCGTTTCGGTGAAAATCGCGGATGCGATCGTTGCCTGGGTGGATTTTACGCAGGAATCCGGCACGACGCGAATCTATCTGGCGCAGTCCGGCGATACCTGGACGGCACAAATGCCGCAAAGCCGGTTGGGTTCCGTCACTTGGCGCGTCTATGCGACGGACGACGAAACGACTGTTTCTTCCGGAAAGATTTTCTGTTACGAAGTGACGGACGATTTGCCCGAGAAGCGGTATCCCCAGTTGAGTACGTGGCTCGGAAATTTTAACGGATTGACGACAGCGACCATCGGATCCTGGCGTGTGTCAAAGTTGTACATGAGCCGTGCGGGGATTTTGACGTTTCCCTCTGCTTCTATCTTGAATACGACCTCGAATATCGAGGGAGGAGTCGGAACCATCTACCTCAAGGTGCGCAACAATTCGACGAATCTCGTCGGCCAACTCGCCGTCGAACTGATGTCGAATTCGATCTCTGTCGCGAAGAGGATTACCCTTGAACTTCCCGTTTCCGACGGCGTGAATACCGATTTTGTCCAATACGCCATTCCTGTGCGAAGCGACGCCGGCGAGTTGATGACGGGAAGCTATCGTTTCCGTTTCAGAAATCTAACGGTTCTGGAAGATGCGGAAGATACGCAGTCGACCATTGACATAACGGATATCTTTTTCGCGCCGATTGTTCCCGATTTGGAAATCACGAAAGCGACGATGGATTACGAGCCTGGTTATCCCTCGATTCTCGATCCGGTCACATTCCGGATCGATGTCGCCAACAAGCATGAAGCGTTTCCGGCCTCCAACATTACGCCGAAACTGATTTGGCGCCAGGAAGGCGGAGCCTGGAAGACCAGCGTCATGACGAATATTGCCGATCGCACGTCCGGCTCTTCCGGTACCTACGCCGTAACATTGACCGACCATATTTCCGGCTCGTTCGAATATCTCTATCGCGTCGATTTCAACGGCTATTCGCCCACCTTCAAGATGAGCGATGACATCAACCGTTCGCCGTGCTCCAACATTGGCGATTTCAGCATCTTCACCCGTTACGACGGTTACTGTCCGCTCGATCGCAGCCCGGAATACCACAAGAACTTCATCGATCACTACGACAACGGCCGCAATCCGGTCTACATGTCGTTTGCATACGACGAGAATGGCTTCGAGAACGATTTGAGCCATCTGTTCGATCTTCTGGACTTGAATGACGGCTATCCCCGCGCACTCCGCGATCCGTCCTTCGAAATCCAGGGAGAGTATACCTACAATACGCTTCGGGCCGCGGAAGGCGTGCGCCGCTTCCGTTCCCAATTCGATACCTTCGGACTCGTACCGACGGATACCGATCCGGAAAAGCCTTCCTATATGGATCCGTCCTATGCCATGCAACAGGTCGGCGACTACACGTGGCAGGCGATCATGTACGTAACCAACGCCATTGACGCCTCCTTCTCCATTACCAGTTCCTATCGCTTTGTCGAAAACCAATCCGATTTCGACCGCAAGCCGTGGTACTGGGGCGAAGTCAACCAGGAAGAGACCGCCATCAACCCGCCGATGTCCGGCTTTATCGTACCGTATCATGCCGACAGTGCGGTTCCGGGGGCGGCTCCGGTGCGTGTCCAGATCGACTACAACGGCTTCCTCATGTTCCGGTTCTGCACCACCAACGGCAGCTATCAAATCCGCCGTGCCGCCTGGCAGGATTTCAATGCCTGGCAGGCAGACGAGGATTATTATTCCCGTTCGTTCGGTCTCTACGATACGCAGACCTTCGAAAGTACGCTCGACAACCGCGATGCCACGACATTCGCGATGTCGCCGTTCATCGATCCGGACGAGAACAATACCCCGGTCGATACCTCGTTGCGCTCCCGTGCCTATTGGAATGGCGTTCTGGGATACAATGCGCAAGTTTTTCAGGAAGTCCGCCGCGCCGATCCCACCAATTACGAAGATACCGCCACCTTCAACAAGGCGTACCGTATTTCCACCTTCCCCTTCAATGCCGGCTCGATTGAGACCACCTATACGGTCGGCGGCCGCGGTCGCGGCACCTTCCGCATGCGAACCCGCGTTTCGACCGACGACAACATGCTCGCCGTCTACAACGATGCCACATTCGCCAATTTGTCGAACTACCGCGTTGCCGGCCGTTTTGAGCTGACCGATGTTTCCGACAGCGGCGATGCCGGATTCTCCGTCTACGGCTATTACCAGGACGCCAACAACTACTGGGAAGCCCGTTTGACGCAGGAGCGCCAGCTCCGGAGCAAGAACACGAACGGCGTTTTCACGGACGATTCGTATGCCCGGCTTCGCGTGACCATCTACCGTTGCGAAAATGGCGTCCGCACGGCCGTCGCCGAAAGCGCAACCAGTTTCAACAATAACGCAAACACCGATTTGCAGCGGTCCGGCAATGCGCTGACCCTCTGCCTTACTCTTTCCACGTCCGGCACGACCGTCATTCCGAAGGCGCATGTCTATCTAAACAGTGTCTTGAATGCCGACACGGCGCCGACAAGCACGCTGCTGACGGTCAACGGCGACGAGAAGACTAAGGTCTCCGCGACCGTCACTTCCGGTACGATTGCGTACAACTTCCATGATTGCGCCGGTAGCGTCATTCCCTATGTCTTCGAGTTGACCGAAGACGTCAAGCTCAACGGCTCCTCGACCACGGCGAAGAAGGCCGTCACGACGTCCAATGTCACTTCCGCATGGACGTATGTCACGGATTCCTACTATGGCTATGTCAATCCTTGGACGGGGACAACGGGCCAGAACATCACCGCATCTCCCTCGAAACTCTTGCGTGTCGCTCCTCGCGCCTACTACCGCATCAAGGTCTATCGTTCCGGCAAGGAAGTCTCGAACGATTTCCTCGCACCGGTTCCGTCGTACGATGCCGACTGGGATGAGCAGTGGGACGCCTACCACGGCCACCAGTACGATCGCATCTTCTATGTCGATTCGTTCCGTTGGAGCGATGTTTCCTTCCCGATGAATTTCTGGGACGATACGTATGTCTCCATCCAGGCTCTTTCCGACAATGGCACGACAGACGCCAACAGCAAGTCTGTCGGCATGCTCGCCGTCGATGACATTGCCTGCGATGAATGGCGTGGTGTAACGATCTACGATGAAGACTTCGGGGACGAACGCAACGACACCCGTTCGTGGATTGCCTCCTATGCCGTTATTGCCGCAGAAGGCCGTACCGGCCGCGTCTACGAGCTCAATCGCACTCGTGCCAACCCCAACGAACAGCAGTCCATTTCCTCGCCGCTTCTGGAAGCCGGCGTCGGCGATATTCTCTTCTCCTATCGAGTCGAGAATAATCCGGTATCCTTCTCGATCGATCTCGTCTCCAGCGGTGGTGGCTCTGCCACTCCGCTCGCCACCGTCGAGAATGCCCCGGTTTCTTCGACCTTCACCTCCCTGTATGTTCCGGCGTTGACCAATATGTCCGGACGCCTTCGCATCACCATGCTTCCCACCTATGCCGAGGATGGTGCCACGGAGGTGCTGGGCACCCTTTTGGTCGACAATCTCCGCGCAACCGACTACCCGAACACCGGTTCCTCCTCTTGGGAAGCCTACAACGTGCTCGTGTCGCCTTTCCGCAACAATCCCACGATCAAGTTCGACGGTGCCTCTTCGCAGTTTGCCACGTATCGCTCGGCCGTCCTCAACGACGGCTATGCCCGCAACACGCTTCAAGGCTACTCCTTCGATGCCATGGCACCGAATATCCAGACGCCTTCCATCCAGACCGGCGTCGGCGAAATCTCCTTCTGGTACCGCGCTTCGCCCGACAACTCGGGCAAGCCTGCGCGCATCATTCTCAAGGTCGCCGATTCGCCTTCCACACCGGAGAATCTCTGGCGCACGCTCACCGTCGACGACCTCAACCCGGACTCGGATACCTACGCCGAACAGGTCGAGGATCTCCACGCGCTTGATGAGATCACAAACGAGACGTGGCGCCTCTTTACCGCCGAGTTCTATATGCGCGATTACTCCCTTTTGCGCATCTACTCCGTTGTGGATGGTACCGAAACGATTCCGCACAACCGCGTCATGCTCGACAACATCCTCATCACCGAGCCGGTCCGCTCCTCCATCGACGTCGGTTCAATCGTCTTCGATCCCGACATTCCGCTCTCCACGGGTGATATCGGGTGCAAGGTCGAACTCGTCAACCCCCGTATGAATCCGTACGATATCTCCGTGACGCTCGATTACTACGTGGGAACCAACGTCTGGGGATACCAGAACTGGAAGAATGCGCCGACCGGCAGAATCCAATTCACGAACCAGGTCGATTCCGCCACCGGTCTCACTGAACGCTACAAGTTCGCATCCGTCGATCGCATTCCGCGCCTGCCTGTCGATGTCGTCGTCCAGTATGCCGCCATCGTCAATTACAAGGGAACCTTTGCTTCTCCGGTCAATTCCGAGACGCAGGATCGTTCCAACAACAGCTACTGGTTCGAGAATCCTTCCTGGTACGAGCCTGTCGACCTCAACAAGACCTTCGCGACGGCCGAACGCCCCGTTTCCCACTTCTGGGTGTTCTCCGTTTCCACGAACCAAGTCTTCATCCACGAAATCAAGCCAATCCGCTACTCCTCCAGCCGTCCTGTCGAGTACTCTGAGCAGTTCGTCGAACTCATGGGACCCGAGGGCGTGGATATCTCCAACTGGTCGCTCGAGATGATCGGCTTCGATGCTTCGAATGCCATGGTGCCGGATCTTGTCGACTACTCCACCAAGATGATCAAGGGCGCAACCTTCCTGAAGGATCCCAACGATACACTTGGAAAGGGCTGGGGATTCTGGGTGCTCGGCTGCTACGATGTGGAGAAACGCAACCAGGATCTTTACCCCGAGGATGTCACCAAGGGCGCCGAGGCGGGTGACAATATGCACTATCTCGATTTGCCCGGTGCCGTCGTTCTCCGCCGTTCCATGGGTGCAACGGTCGAAAAGCTCGTCTATCGCGCATCCGGAACCTCCGAGAGCACCATCGGCCACATGATCGATGCCGGCTATACCAGTATCGGCACCAAGAACCGTGCCTCCCGCACCTCTCTTGCCCGCTACTGGGAACCCGTCGGAGACTCCCTCGTCTCTACCTGGTTCACGCCGACATCCACGGCCGACAACAATACCATCGGCGGTTACAACTCCATTGATGAAGAAGAGTGGATTTGGTCGGTCGACCATATCCAAGAGCCCGAGCCGTTGCCCGATCCGCCCGAAATCGGCACGCCGGCCATCACCTCCTTTGTTCTCAATGGCGACAATACCGCGACTATTACCTTCACCGTCCATACCACGAATGGAATCGAGCTGACCGCTTCCGATTTCACATGGACGCTCCAGGCTTCCGGCGATATTGCCTTCACGGCTCCCGATTCGATTGCCATCAGCGAGGAAATTACCGCACCGGCAGACGGCTCCGAGTCGACCGTTTCGATCAAGGTTAACCTTGCTTCCTACGGAAAGGCCAATCAGGTCTTCTTCAGGATCTCCGCCGTTCCAACGGCAAAATAGACCGAAACGGCACAAAAGCCGTTTGTTCGAAAGGAACCCGTGATTGCGGGTTCCTTTCTTTTCGGGTGGGTAATGCGCGTGCGTTATAGCGTCTCGGTTCGCACGAGCATGTCGGAGGTAGAACGGGGGGGTAGTTTCTGCTCGTCCGCGGCATGATTACGTGCGCGCGTTGACCATTACACCCGTGTACATTACCCTGCAGCGCGAGTGGCGGGCCGCCACGGGCGATGGGGAATGTCGTTCACCGCGCGCCACACGCCCGTGTCCCGTTGCGATGGTCGGCTGTCGAGCCTCCCGCCTCCCGCCTCGCGCCGCCGCGCGGCATGGCGCGGTGCGCGGCATGGCGCCCCGTCACGCGCCCTTGCGCATACCCTGCGGCGCGCGCCAAGAAGCACGGCGTCCGATTTTTTGTAAAAAATACTGGCAATTTCGTAAATTATTTGCGATAATCGCGGAAAACCGTACATTTTGCATCGGAGAAACTCCCATGAAACTTATGCGCAAACCAACATTCCTCCATAGGATGATTCGCTCCTTCACCAGGACCTCCATCCTCGCATTGGGCATCCTGCTCGGCGGCATCGCTGTCGCCGATCCGGTGTCGTCCGACGGCTACGAACTCGTCGATTTAACCGATACCATCGGCTCGCAATACGCCATTTCATCATCCTTGTCGCCATATCTCAACCCCTTCGACAACGATTATCCCGATAATCCGACGGGTGCGGGTCGCTGGCTGGCGAATGGATCGACCGCATGGGTTATCTGGGATTTCGGCACGCCGACCATCGTCAACGCTTACCGTATCTGCCCAGCCTTTGCCAGCTACTATGAAGCCGCCCGCTCGCCGAAGGACTTCCAATTGCTCGGAAAGAACGAAAACCCCGACGAAACGACGGGCTGGACGCAAATCGACGCGCAGACAAATCAAGCGATGACCGGATCAACCGAAAAAGGCGCCGACTGGTATTTTTACGTTTCCGAGCCGCTCAATGCCACACCCTTCCGTTACGTCAAATTGAACATCACCGCCAACCGGGGCGGACAGTACACCGGCATCCAGGAAGTCGAACTGTTTGACGTATCGGCAGGCAAGCCGATGATCGAAGAATGCTCGATTACCTCCATTGCCGAAGGTCAATGGCAACTGTCGCTTCGGATGCGCAAAAATTCCGGAACGCCGACCATTGAACTCTTGAACGGAACAACGGTTGTAAAGACCCTTGCCTACGATACGGTCGTGAGCGCAGACGATACGGAAGCGTTCACCGCCATGCTCGATGCGGCCGAACTGCAGATTGATACTTCGGTTCTCTACACTGTTCGCGTAACCGTTGCCAACGAAGAAGGCACGAACACGATCACGCTCGACACCCCATGCCATTTCGGTGCATTCGCCGCACCTGAACGCGCGGCGAAGAAATTCACGCTGACCATTCCGGACACCTTCGACCGCACGTTGAGTGATTTCCCGTTGCCCGTCCGCTTGTCGCCGACGCTCATCGAAGGTTTCGACTACGGCGATTTCCTGCAGTCCGGACGCGATATGATCATCGTCGATGGCGATGGCAATCAGCTCGAATACGAAATCGAATCGTGGAATCCGGACGGAGAATCGCTCGTTTGGATCGGTGCGAAGACGCTTTCCGCCGGAAACGTCTTCACGATCTACTACGGATTCAGCAACTATGCCGCCCACAATGCCAAGGCTGTTTGGGAAAACGGCTTCAAAGGCATCTATCACTTGAATGAAGCAGATGCCGCCGGAACGGCCGCCAACTCCGCTGTCGGCACCGCCGATGCCGTCCCCGGCACCGCCGACACGATGACTGCGTATGCCGGTGGGGGGATCCTCGGTCCGGCTCGTGACAACGGCAAAACATCGCTCAACATTCCAAGCTACGATTCTCTCGGCCTTGGCTCCAATTTCACCGTCTCCGCATGGTTTAAGCTCAATTCCGGCAACGCCAACTGGCCGCGCTATTTCAATCGCAAGGCAAACTATCAGGATGCCAACGGCTGGGAAGCCGAAATGAATAACAACGATACGACGAAAATCTCCGCCCGTGGCGCTTCGGGAACGTCGATTTCCATCTCATCTCCGGTCAGCCTCGCGTCCGATTGGACGCTTTTGACGCTCGTTTACTCCGGCACCACTTTGACCGGCTACATCAACGGCCAGCAAGTTTCCACCGGCACCATTGCCGCAGCAACGGACAACGGTCGTGATTTGTGTATCGCCGCATCGACGCTCAATTCGGGTATCGACGAAATCCGGCTCGGCGAAATCCGCTCGGCAGACGAAATCTACGCCGACTGGTTCTTCGCCTGCAACAATTGTCTCTACGGGACAATCGACTACGTCGACCCCGATGGCGTGCGTTTTGGCGAGCTTTCGGCTTCCGTCTCCGACGACGGAACGGTGACGGTCAGCGTGCCGGTCGAATCCGGCAACGGCACGGTTTCGGTCTATTATAACGGCCATTCGTATGACAAGACCTCGCTTGGCACCATTGAAAGCACGCCTTGCACCTTTACCGACAATCCCGCCGTGCCCGAAAACGCGATTTGGTCCATTACGGCATACGGTGTCAATGAGAACGGCTCCGTTTCTGAAATTGTCGCCGATTCAGCCGTATTGAACGGCATCGTCTCGGCGAGCAAAAAACAAGACGGCGCCGAGAATGGTCTCGTACCGGTCATCTTCACGGTGAGCCGTCCTACCAATGACGAAGCGCTCGTCTATCCGCTTGTCGTCAACCTCGTCTGGGGCGGAACGGCCGCGGCCGGTGTCGATTTCGCGGGCGAATTACCCGCTACGGTCACGCTTTCCGCCGGCGAGAGCAGCATCGATATCAAACTTGAGACGATTGTCAATTCCGAAGTCAAAGAGGATACGACAGTGACGCTCGCAATCGGTCCGGGACAATACCGCATCGGCGAGAGCGCTTCGGCGACGATCGAAAACCTGGCTGTCCCCGAAGGCTATCTCGTCTGGGTTGCAACCGAAGATGGTTTGGCGAGCGATGCCGCCAACTGGTCGGAACAGCGCGCCCCGCTTGCATCCGATGCGATCCTTTTCGATGGCCGTTTCTCGAACGCCAACTGTACCTGGGACGTTGCCGCCACCCATACCGTCGCATCCTGGACGCAGAACAACGATTATGCCGGAACCGTGGAATTTCCGACCAAATTCGAAGCTGCCGCCACCGGTGACGAAACGCCGTTTACCGTCTTTACCATTACGGGCGCGTGCGACATCCAGAGCGGCAGCTGGACGCATCCGCAAAGCCGCACCATGAGCGACAACCACGATGCTTCATGGGATTGGCTCGGCGACTTGCTCGCAAACGAAACCTATCGCCTGCGCGTCGACTGCGGCAGCCTCACGGTCGGCTCCGGCGCCATCATCGACGCCCGCGGCAAGGGCTATTATGCCTCGCATGACAGCTCGCGCTGCACCACGACCGCCCATGGCGGCATCATCTCCAAGGACGCACGCGCCTACGGCGACCCGAAAAAGCCGATTCACATCGGCATGCCGCTCAGATCCGCCGGCAATTATTACAACGGACGTGGCGGCGGCGCCATCTACCTGACCGTTTCCGGCGCGGCAGTCGTCGACGGCATCATCCGCGCCGACTCCAACAACGACAGCCATGGTTCCGGAGCGGCTGGTTCGGTCTACCTTGAAGCAACCTCGCTTACCGGCACCGGCACGATTTCGGCGATCGGTTCCGCCTCCGGCGAAGGCAACTACAAAGGCGCAGGCGGACGCGTGGCAATCGTGACCCAAACGCCGGTCGACCGCTCGACCTTCGCAGGCATTACGGCGCAATGCGAATGGAAAAACGCCCAGGGCGGCTTGGCCACCTACTTCGGCGGTGCCGGTACGGTCTACTTCAAAGACGCCACCAACGGAAATGGAGAACTCGTCGTTTCCGAGAAATCCGACCACTTCGTCCTCAACCTCGCCAACACCTACCGCGTCACCGACGTCTCGGCAGACGGCGACTGGACGTTCGACAAGGTTACCTTCACCCAGGGCGGCTGGCTGCTGTTGCGCGAGGGTGCGAGCCTCGCGCTGCCGGGCGGCCTCGCCTCGTGCGTTTCGACAGCCTCGGACGCCACGCGCTGCGGCATCCGCTATGAAGGCGGGGCTCTCGAACTCGGCTCGACAATCGACCAGACCATCGCCGGCAAGTGGATGTTCAGTGCCGTCTCGAACTACGTGTTCGCCGGCAACCTTACCGTCAAGGAAGGCGGCGCGTTGGGAACGCCGTATCTTTCGCAGACCAGCGAAACCGATAGCACAAAGCTGGCACTCGTCCTGAAGATGGATCTCGAAGTCGTCGGCGATTTGACCATCGATGCCGATAGCCTTATCAGCGCCCGCAATGGCGGTTTGCGCAAAGAACGCAACGATACCGAAGTCGGCTTGCTCGGCTACTTGTCGCATGGCGGACGCACGCTCCACTACGGCAAGACGCTTGCTCTCCACTATCAAGGCTACGACTCGGTGTTCGCGCCGTTCCTGCCGGGTTGCGGCGTTCCCGAGCCGAACGGCCAGGGCAGCGGCGCTTCCGGCGGCGTTTTGAAACTCAAGGTCGGCGGCACGCTGACGCTGGACGGCAAAATCACCGCCAACGGCGATCCCGAAAGCCATAACGGCGCGGGCAATGCCGCCGGCGGCATGGGCGGGGCGATCGACATCACCGCCCGTGAACTGGTCGGCGCCGAAACCGGCGCGATTACCGCCGAGGGCGGCTCCTACGCCTGCCAGCGCGGCGGCGGCGGCCGCATCGCAATCAAACTGACCGAACCTGGCACCGGGTTCGATGGTTTTGCAGGCCGTATCAGTGCCTCTGGACGAGCAACCGCCGGTAACAGTTGCGATGCTTCTTCCGGCACGGTTTACCTGCAGACGGGCGACGAGGCCGATGGCGAAGGCACCGTGCGTATCGCCTATCGCTTGGCGAGCACCTACTACCACGACGGCAACACCAACTCCACTGAAATGGTTTCGCTCGGCTACGGCGGCGACGACCTGGAAGCCTACCGAAAGGCGAATTACGTGGTTGCCGACTACGGCTATGCGGCCGCAAATACCGATTGCACGGTCGCCTCGGTGACGCTGGCTGATAATACCGCCAAGCTCGATCTGGAAGGACACACCTTGACTGTGACCCAGTTCAACTATCCGGACGATACCGGAACAGGGTTGGCGCACCTTCCTTCTGGAAGCTATTCTGCGGCAGACCTTGCCGCACTCGGTGTCGCCGTCGACGATTCGTCCGAAGCCGCTTCTGGCATTGTTCGAGTCCTCGGTCAAGCCCTCTTCATTCTCCTTCGGTAATTCCCGTTCGTAGCAAACGCTACTGAAAAACAGGCCCGGTGCTCCTGGACTTCTTCTCCAGTTCCGCGCCGGGCTTATCTTTTACTCCCTCGTCCCCCCCCCCATCGCGCCGCAGGGTAGTGCGCGTGTGGAATGGAAACGGGCTGGGAGGGACGAGCTTCTGCTCGTCCCTCCCGCGCCCCGCGGTTTTTCGGACGGAATGGCTCTGTTTTGCCGGTGTCGGCTCGGCGCCCCATTGGCACCAACGTCCGTGACGTCGCGTACCGGAAATCGGGATAAGCGCGTCCATAAAAAAGGAAGTTCAAATGCCTTTGCCGAATGCTATCATTACCTCTAAATAGCACAAATAGGATTGTTCCCTCCACCCGCAATTTGCCATGCATCTTGTTACCGATTTCTCTTTCTACCGGTCGCTTCTTCGGTTGGCATTTCCCATTTGCATCCAGAATCTTTTGGTCTTCGGCGTTACGATGACCGATTCCTTGCTGGTTGGGCAATTGGGGGAGGCGTCGATTTCTGGTCTTTATCTCGGTTGCGCGTTTACGCATGTCGTGATGAACTTTATTTTCGGCATTTCCTCGACGTCCATTATTCTCACGTCCCAGTATTGGGGAGTCCGCAACAAGGAAGCCATCAAGGATATCGGTTCGATGGCGGCACGGCTGCAATGCGCTATCGGACTAGTCGCTTTTCTGATTGCTTGGTTCTTTCCGGCATTCGTTCCCGGCCTGATGTCCGGCAATGCGGAGGCGGTCGAAAAAGGCTCCCAATACATTCATGCGGCCTCGTTTTCTTTTCTGTTTCTCTGCGTCTCCCAGGCGATGATCACCACGCTTCGTGGCGTTGAAGTCGTCGCCATTGGCATGCAGAATGCCATGCTTTCCTTTGTGGTCAATCTCATTTTGAACCCGATTTTCATCTACGGCCTGTTCGGGGCGCCCCGGCTGGAAGTCGTCGGTGCCGGAGCCGTCACTTCCTTCTCCCGTCTCATCGAATTTCTCTTCGTTTCTTTCTATCTGTTCAAGATCGATCAGACGCTCGGTTTCAAGGTACGCGATTTTTTGCGGTGGAACCGCGTTCTCTTCCGCGACATGGTCAAATACGGCATCCCCCTTGTGGCGGGGCAGCTTGTCTGGGCTTGCAATCAGTTTTCACGCGGCTATTTCAACGGACACATGGCATCTGAATCCTTTGCCATTGTCTCGATCCTTGATTCCATCGATGGCATGGCATGGACGATTCCGCTCGGATTTGCGATGGCCGCTTCAATCCTGATGGGAAAAACCATCGGGCGAAACGATTTTGTGCTTGCCAAAAAGCAGGCCTATACCTTGCAGCTCGTTTTTGCGTCCATCGGCATCTTGATTGGACTGGTTCTCTGGATGGGGTGGGACGCCATTCTCTCTTGCTACAAACTCGCGCCCGAAAGTCTCGCGGTGGCGGGTCCATTCCTTTTGGTGATGACGGTTGCCAGCATTGGACGCTGTTATCAGGCGCCTTCGCTCATGGGAATTGTCAAGGCCGGCGGGGATACGTCATTTGTTTTCAAAAACGATTCGTTCTGGTTCTTCTGCTGGATTTTGCCGGGATGCATGCTGCTTCGGCAGATCGGGGCACCGGATTATTGCGTGTATACGATGGTGCTGTCCGACCAGGTGACCAAATGTTTTGTCGCGCTTGTGAAAATCAACCGGTTCCGGTGGATGCGGAACTTGACGCGTCCCGAGTGGCGAGCCGCCACGGGGTCGGGAGGCCCGACAGCCAAATCGGGAGGCCCGACAGCCAGTTATCTTGGCCGCGCGATTTTTGAACACAAAGGAACACAAAGAGCGACGGGGCAGGATGAATAGGAACACAAAGGCTAAGGAAACGAGAAGAGAAAGCCACAAAGAGATTTTTTGTTTCTTCGGGCGTCCCGCGAAAACCAACAAAAAATATTGTGTTTCTATCCTTTCATGGAAATGTTTTTTGTTTTTTCGTGCGGCTTTGCCTTCAGCCCCGTAGCAATTCCTAACCTTTGTGGCAAAAGAGGCTTGAAGAGTTGCGGGGGGGGCGTTGTTTTGCCTATAATGGACGCAAAACGACATGGGATTTACCGGATATGAAAACCTTGGAAAAAACAAAAAAATATTCCATTTGGCTGGGTACGGCGGGAGGCGCGTTTGTCTTGCTCGGCCTTGTCTTGTTGGCCATGGGCCGGTGGTCGTTGCTGCCGTATGCGGGCCAGATTGCGCTGGTTCTGGCACCCTTGTTTTGTGCGTATGTGTTTTTGCATTACGACCGCCGGATGAAAGGTGCGGAAGCGGTTATTCTCAAGGAATTGTTTGGAATGGTCTGGGTGGCGGGAGTCTGTTGTTCGACCTTTTTGCTCAACAACGTCTTGCAGTTTGTGCAAAGTTTTTCCACGACGATTTGGGTGACGGTGGTATTGTTGATTCCGACGCTCTGGTTTACCGATTCGATTTTCTCCTTTGCGGCGACGGCGGTTCTGTTGTTGGTTGCCGGTATGGAAAGCCTCGATAAAACGGTGTACGGCACTTTCTTTGCCTACATGATCCTGTGTGCGGTTGTCTTTTTGCGTGGCTGGAGGTATTGGCAACGCGATGGTGTCTATTCGATTGTCGGACGATGGGTTGTGTTGATTCTGCTGCTTTGGCATTTTCTCCTGTTTTCGAGTTATCTAGTCGACCTCACCGGTACGAACAAGGAGAACATGCAGAGTGTCTTTTTGGTTCTTTGCGGATTTGCGTATCTGTTTTCCCTGTGCCGGAGAGCCTCTTCCGAAAATGTCCTCAAAGATCCGATGGGGTTGATCTTTTCCGGCGTCATTCTCGGTGCCAATCTGTTGATGCAATTATCGACCATTTGGAAAGAGGGGCTGAACAGCAAGGTCAACCTGGTATTCCTGGCGCTCTGCTTTGCGCCGGTTCTCGTTGGGCAAATCTTTCGTGATCTCCGCAAGGATATGGGCGTTCTGTGGCTGATTCCGGTTGCCTATTTGAATCTATGGAATGTCCATTATTGGTGGCTGTCGCTGTTGGTCGATTTGGCGGTTGGCGTTTGGTTGCTGGTGCGAGGCATTTTCAGGCAAAGCCTGTTTGAGCTCAATCGCAGTCTGGCTTTTCTGTTGGTATTGGCGATTATCGAAAGTTTCCGGACGGATTTCGGGATGGCTTTTCGCGGAAGCGTGATGATCGTTGCTGGATTGGTTCTCATTGCGGCGAATCTCCTTGTCATCCGGCATGCCCGGCGCAATCAGACAGAAACGGAAATGGAGGGTGCGGACCATGCATAAATCAAAGTCTTTTGCCCAATGGGCCTTGACCATCGGCTTGGCGGCGCAAATTCTCTATCCGGCGGCAACGATTCTATACAACTGCTACCTGAGAATGAGTGGGGACGTCTACACGAAAACGGTTCGCGTCTATACTCGAGATCTGTATCGGGGAAATATCGTTTCCTTTAGGTGGATCGAATCGCCCAAGATCAGAGACGCCTCCGGAAATCTGGTGGAGGATAAGGAGTTGATCCGGAAAATCGAGAAAATCGACCGCTATGTTTGCGATGATACCTATCCGCCGACCCCGCCTGCAAACGGAAATGGAATGAAAGGCCGTTATCGGAGCGAGACAATCGAAGCGGAAGCCGTCATTTGCACCGGATTTTTCGGAAGCATTGTCAAAGAGCTTCTGGTTGAAGGTAAGTCCGCCTCCGAAATCGTTTCGAAAGACAACGAGTCTGGGCGACGCTTCGACCGGTTGGCGACAATTGTTCCGGATGCGGCATTTCTGTATGAAGCCTACACGGGCGACAATCTGTTTTGCAATAGGCTCTGTCGTGAAATCGCCCGTGTGGAATTTGATGCGGTTCTTCTCCCGATTGGGAGCGAGACGGCGTATTTTCTCGTCAACCGACCTAACGGGGGTTCACTTGGAAGCGAGATTCGGACGGGCACCGAGGTGGAGAATTTCTGCCGGGAAATCGGCAGTTCGGTTCTCCGTCACGGGGATTCCAATCATGAAATCCTGTCTGTTTTTCCGCTGGTTTTGGAACCGGAGCATCCGGGAAGGCTTTCTCCGGAAGAATGGTTGAAGCGCTATGTCGAAATGGCCTTTTCCCTGTACTATAAATACCGTCCCTATTGGGGGGCGCAGCCGTGCGCTTTTTACGGGGACTATCCTTTGCCGCCCGAAATGGTTTTGCGGATTTTGAAGGAGGGATGCAGAGAAGACACTGAGCGTCGCGGGGAGGTGCTTTGGTTCTATCCCGTCGAACAGGGAAAGAAGACTCCGGAGGAACTTGACCCGAAGAGCGTTATCTTGGTCCGCACCGATGATTCGGGGGAGGCGGCGTCGCAGTCCAGTCCGGACGAAAAATCGAACCAGTCTTTCCGGGAAAGCGTGCTCCGTCCGTACATTCCGTTCTCCCTTCCGGCTCCGAAAGCCGATTTCCCCAAAAAACTGTCGGAGGAAATCGACCGGTTCTCGATTGAATCCAAGGAGTCGAAAGAATGTTGGTGGAGTGTTAGGCAGGAACGTTGCCAAGAAATGCTTGAGCAGATGGCCTCTGCGCTTTTGGCGTCCGATCCGGCATTGGCCAATCCTGAAAAACGGCAGCTGTATCGCACGTGCATCCAGAACCTTTCAGACCGGAAAACGGGAGAGTTTTTCCGCGCGTCACCGAATTACGAGGCGTATCGGAAATTTGTCCGTTGGGCCGGCGAAACATACGGAGAAACAGTTCCGTTTGGTGATTTCCCGGTGGACATCGAGAATCCGCCGGTTCCTCCGGTGAATAGCCGGGAGTTGGAAAAAGACGAGTTTGCGACGCTGCTGAAACAGGTGCGGGACGCGCTATTTTAGCCAGCCGGGAGTTCCGAGTGGCGATCCGCCACGGGCAGTGGTCGAGATTGCGCGATTTTATCCACAAAGGAACACAAAGGTGAGCGACCCTCTCGGCCTTTGTGGCCAAAAAAAACGGCGAGAGGGTTTTTGTTGTTGTTTTTTTTGAGACAAATTGTCGCATTATGATGACAATTGTGATTTATTTTGTCGCAATAAAGAAGAGTAGTGTGTCATTTTAGCTTGGCACGTGGTATGCTCATATAGGGAAGTGTCCTTCATGTGAGGGACAGAAAGGAAACTGAATTTATGAATACATTGTTTGACATATTGCCGTGGGAGCTGTTGGATGATTGGGCTCGGGAGGACGGGCATTTGCTGAATGCCATCCGGACTGTTGCGAATCGTGCTTCCGGCCGTTTCCCGCCCGTCAATCTCTGGTTAGATGAAAATGCCGCATTTTTGGAGGCTCGGCTTCCGGGAAGGACGGCTGCGGATCTCGATTTGACGCTTGAATCCGATGTTGTTGTTCTCGCCGACAAACCGGCACCCGCAAAAGAAGGCGAAGAAGCGCGCAGTCCTGCATGGACGCGTCGCATCAAGCTGCCCTTTGAAGTGGATGCGGCCCATATCACCGCAACCTTCAAAAACGGCATCCTGCGCGTCGAGCTGCCGAAAGCCGCCCGCAAGGATCATCGCCGGATTGAAATCGCCAACGGCTAAAGCCGAAGGCGTTCAAATGACCAAAATCGGATTACAACAAGGAAAGGATTTCACCATGAACAACAATGAACACTATGTGACCCCGGCCGTCTATTCGAAGCAAACCGAGAACGGATACAAGTTCACGTTCGAAATTCCGGGGGTTTCCAAAGAGGACGTCGAACTGCATATCGACAACAGGACACTCACGCTCCGTACCCATGCCCATTACGAATCTCCGGCCGGCTTCCGCCGTGCCGTTACGGAATTCGATAATGAGAATTATGCCGGAACGGTCGAGCTGCCCGAGCTTGCGGATTTAACAACGGTCAAGGCAACGGTAGAAAACGGACTTCTTCTCGTTTCCGTCGACAAGAAGCCTGAGGTCAAACCCCGCAAGATCGAAATTTTGTAATCATAGAGGCGGGGTCGGGATCGGGAGTTCCGACAGCCAGCCGGGAGGCCCGGCGGCCAGTGAGCGCGGTGCGGCATTGCCGTACCGCGCTATTTTGTCTATGCCCGGCGGCCAAAGGCGAGCCACCACGGACGAGTGGGGACATCGCTCCGCAGGGGACGACACCTATTGTTCTGGACATATTAATGCCTATTATGGTAGTATTTCATGCGTCATGAAAACAACCACCATCGCGGTCTGGAGTCAGGGGTCGGGAGGCCCGACGGCCAGTGGCAAGCCGCCACGGGCAAGCGGAGAACACAGAGCCATTTCGGACGCAAAGTCGCGCGAGGGTTTTAGGGTTGGCTCCGCATCCGCCCCACGCCCTCCAACATTCCTCTTCTCCCGATCCCTAGGCGGGAAGCCCCACTCTCATCGTCCGTGACGGCTCGCCTCCGTGCGTCTGTGCATACGCGAGTTTTCGTTTCGCCACTTGGAAAAGTCTGTGGCATTTTTGCGAGACGGAGGAAATCGATTGAGCCTTTGTTGACAAGGGTGTATCTCATTATCCGGAATTTTTTCCCAAAAAAAAACGGGTCAAGGGTGCAGCATCGCCGATTGTAGCGATCAGAGGATTTGTTTCTTCCGTGTGCAAGTGTTCAAACGGGCAGTTCTCGGCGGTCCGGCACCAGTGTTGCGAGGTGGCGACAAGGGGTGGCGGATGTCGGCGAGTCGATAAAACATAACGGCGCCGATCCCTCAAGGCGAGAGCCGGCGTCGCCCTAGTATTTCGATTCGGTTTGCAAATTGGAGAGCAATGGATCGGCGCGGGGATGTGTCCACCATGGCGGACGAACATGGCGGAGCCGACTTCCGGTGCGGCGGTTTTGGTTAGTAGGTTTAGACCATCTATGCCGATCGTGGTGTACAATTTTCAAGATGGAACAAGATCATCAGTCCGTCCATGTCATTTCTTGCTCTGCTTCCCAGAATATTCTTCCGTCCCATATAGGAGCGGCAAGCATTTTTTTGACACATTCATCTGTTGTTTTTCCTTCAACATAGAAAAAATCAGACTCCCACTCGTCATTGAGATTCCATTGTTGAATTTCAAGACTGCCGACTCCTTTATATTCTAAAGGATTAAAAAAATACTTTTTCCCTTTGAAAAGGATTGTTTCTTCTTGCCAAGTGATTTCTTCTAAAAACTGATTTACATTTCCGGCTTCCATCTCAGTTCTCCTAAAAAGAATTTCTTATAGAAACTGTATTCTGTTTCACTCAAGAGACGAGGTTTTCGATCTCGGAAATTGTCTCTATTATATTCATGCAGATAGAGAATTGGTTTTCGGGACGAATCCAACCCTTTTTCCGGATGATATGCAATCTCCTTCGTGAGGTAATGGTTTTTATCATAGAAACGAAGTTCGCGAAAAGATCCGTCTTTGCTGAGTTTCATGAGGGCGGAACTAGAGTGCGCTTCTGCCGGCAGCCCATGCTGATTTCCAATTCCTTCTAGTACTTTGATACCATTTATCATTCCCACTGTCTTATATGAATAAGTGACATTGTTTCCTGCTGCAAAACTTCCTCTACCTCCCATTATCGCACCGCCTTTCTGGCGTCAGTAAATTTTACTGCAACTATATTTCCTTCCATTTCAGGGAATGGTTTGCCGAGGCAAATAATGCATTTTGGAGAAATCTTTTCTAACATTGCGTTGTATCCATTCATGAAGGCCCGACGAGCATGTTTGCAACCATTCACGCTGATGGCGACAGTGGCATTTTTAGGTGCTCCGTCAAAACAGAAGTCGAAACTTTGTGTGTCTGCCCAACTGATGGAAGGAATGACAAGGAGTCCTTTGGATTGCCAGTAAGCTCCGCACCAACGGTTTTTAGCTACAGATAGTATCTGCCGCCATCTAGGCATATCGGCGTATACCGAGAAGTCTGGTGAAATAAGAAAACGATATTGAGAGAGCTTGACCAGACTTTTTTCGGGGTTTATATAGTGAATGCCCATTAAATAAATAGACAATATTTTCTATTGCATTTCCACAAATA